>CAXTDH010000135.1:0-7689 GCA_964242405.1 uncultured Rhizobacter sp.
GCGGCGGTGGTGGCTTCGGTGGCGGCGGTGGCCGCACCGGGGGTGGCGGTGGTGGCTTCGGCGGCGGTGGTGGTGGCGGCTACGGCGGTGGTGGCGGCGGTGGCCGCACTGGCGGTGGTGGCGGCGGCTACGGCAGCGGCGGGGGTGGCGGCAGCCGCTCCGGCGGTGGCGGTGGCTTCGGTGGCGGCAGCGGTGGTGGTTACGGCGGCGGGGGCGGTGGCCGCTCCGGCGGTGGTGGCGGCTACGGCGGCGGTGGCGGTGGCCGCTCCGGTGGTGGCGGCGGCTACGGCGGCGGTGGCAGCAGCAGCGGCGGAGGCCGTGGCGGCTATTGATTGATCGCTGGGCCGGGCTGCGCGTGCCTGGCCTGGCGGGGTCGCTTTGCCTGACGACTTCGAAAGCGGTGGTGCGAAAGCCCGCCGCTTTTGTCGTTTTGGCGCCAGCCCCGACGCCTCGCCGCAATCCCTACACGTCGCCCATGTCGGCGCGCGGTTTGCTGGAGCGCCCGGCAGCCAGCCGGTCGAACACCGCGGCCGGCAGCAAGCGCATGACCCGCGCGACCGCCGCCATCTGCCACGGGATCACCCGGTGCCAGGCACCCGCGGCGATGGCATCGTAGGCGCGGTCGGCAAACGGCCCGACGGGCATCAGGAAGGGCATCGCATAAGGTCTTCCTCGGGTGAACGGCGTGTCGATGTAGCCGGGCGAGATCGTCACCACCTCGACGCCGCTGCCCCGGAGCTCCCCGCGCAGGCTTTCGCAGTAGGCAATGGCGGCGGCCTTGCTCGCGCAGTAAGCACTGCGCCCGGGCAGACCGCGGATGCCGGCGACACTCGCGATGCCGACCAGCGTGCCGGAGCGGCGCACCCGCATCGCGGCGACGAAGGGGTGGAAGGTCGCGGCGATACCCACCGTATTGGTCGCCAGGACGCGCTGCAGCACCGCCAGGTCCTTGAAAACGGCGCTGTCCATGGCGAGGCTGATGCCGGCATTGGCGATCACGACCTGCGGCAGGCCCTGCGCAGCGATGCAGCGCTGGCCGGCCGCCCGGATGCTGACGGGATCGGCCACATTCGCGCGGTAGACGGCGTGTTCGGCAGCGTCGGGAAAGGCCTGGGCGGCGAGCCAGTCGGCCATCGCCTCGGTGCGCCTGCCGACCAGCGCGAGGCGGTAGCCGGCCCGCTGATAGCGAAGGGCGAGCGCCTGACCGATGCCGCTGGATGCGCCGGTGATGAAGACGAGCGGCGCTCGAGCCGTCGTGGAGCGGTCAGGGGCCGTCATGAAGTGGTCACGGAACCGTCGGAGCCGATCTGGGATGGTCTTGGAGCCATCTTGGCGTGGTCGCGGAGCCGTCTTGGTGCCATCACCTGGCCGGTGCCCGGGCCGGCAGAACCGCCCGGATCCGGCCGCTGAAGCCGGCCGCCCGGCCGATGCTGTCGTAGGTCATGGCGTCGGCGTGGATCTCGGTGCCGCCTTGGGTCATGACGACCGGCAAGTGGGTCCGCACCTGTTCGGTCGCCTGGAAGTAGTGCAGGAAGTTGCTGCGAAATTCGACGGCCGATTCGCCCGGTGTCGGCAGCCGGGTGACATGCGCGTCGCCGCTCAGCTGAACCTCGCTTCCATCCTTGTTGGAAAGCGCCTGCTTGGCCGTCGCCAGCGTGACCCGGCCATCCTCGGCCACTTCCCGGATGCGCGGAGCGTCGATCTCGATCGTTTCGGTATCGGGATAGTGGCGCATCAACTGACCTTCGAGCTGCACCCGCATCGTTCCGTCGCGGGCGAAGCGCTGCAGGAGAAAGCCGGTCATCGTGTAATCGGGCTCATGACGCAACGGCGCACGGGTGCGCGCGTTCTCGAACAGCGGCGTGTTCTTGACCAGCCACCAGGTGCCGAGCGCCAGCAGGGCCATCAGGAGCAGCGGCAGGTAGACCGAGACGGCATCGGCCAGCCGGCGCGGCCAGGCTTGGCGCACCACCGGCGGCGCCGTGTTCGCCAGCACCGGGTCGAGGCCGGCAGCCCTCGGCAGGGCCGCACCGGCCTGCGCCTGCGACACCACGGCAGGCGCTTCGTTCAAGTGCCGCCGTCGAGCGTGGTCGACGGGCCGGCCAGCAACGCGGCGTAACGGCCGGCCGCCATCAGCAGCAGGTCGCAGCATTCGCGTGCGGCGCCGAAACCGCCCGTTGCGGCGGTGACATGGGTGGCGATGCGGCGCACCTCGATGTGGGCGTTCGGCGGCGCGCAGGCAAAGGCGGCGCGGCGCATGAGCGGCAGGTCGGGCCAATCGTCGCCCATGGCGCAGAGCTCGTCCCAGCCGAAGCCGAGTGTCGCCATCAGCGCCGTGGCGGCCGCGAGCTTGTCACCGGCGCCGTAGACCGCATGGGCGATGCCGAGGTCGGCGACACGCCGCCGGACTGCCGGCGAATCACGACCGGTGATGACCACCGGCGCGATGCCGGCGGCGGCGAGCAGCTTGAGCCCGTGACCATCGAGCGTGGAAAATGCCTTGAAAGTTTCGCCGGCTTCGCCGATGTAGATCCGGCCATCGGTCAGCACGCCATCGACGTCGAAGACCGCCCATCGGATGCCCTGGGCCTGCAGCAGCAGTTCCGGAGGAAAGACGAGCGCCGGCACGTCGCCCATCAAATCACCTTCGCCCGCATCCGGCCGTCGGTCAACACGCCGTCGACGTCGAAGATCGCCCAGTTTATGCCCTGGGCGCGCAGCAGCAGCTCGGGTGGGAAGACGAGCGCCGGCGCCGCGTCGTCCATCAGATCACCTTCGCCCGCATCAGGTCGTTGGTGTTCAGGGCGCCGATCAGTCGGCCCTCGGCGTCGGCGACCAGCACGCCGGTGATCCGGTGCTGCTCCATCAACAGCGCGGCGTCGACCGCAAGGGCGTCGGCGGCGACCAGCTTGGGCGAGCGGTGCATCACATCGGCTGCGACCAGGGCTCGCAGGTCGATGGTGCCGCGCTCGATCAGGCGGCGCAGGTCACCGTCGGTGAAGATGCCGAGGACGCGGCCGTGGTGGGTGGCGGGCGCGGTGCTGGCCGTGGCGGCAGCCTCACCGCCCTCCACCACGGCGGTGAACCCCAGCCCCTTGTCGGTCATCTCGCGCAGCATCGGCCCCATGCCGGTTCCCGGCTCGACCCGCGGCACCGCGTCGCCCACCCGCATCAGGTCGGCCACCCGGATCAGCAATCTCCGGCCGAGCGCACCACCCGGATGCGAACGGGCGAAATCCTCCTCGCGAAAACCGCGCGCATCGAGCAGCGCCACGGCGAGGGCGTCGCCGAGCGCCATCTGCGCGGTGGTGCTGGCGGTCGGCGTCAATTGCAGCGGGCAGGCCTCGCGCTCGACCGCGCTGCTCAGGACGATCGCTGCATGCCGGGCGAGAGTCGAATCCGCGCCGCCGGTCATCGCGATCAGCATCACGCCGAGCCGCTTGATCGCCGGGATGATGGCCGCGATCTCGTCGCTTTCGCCGGAGTTGGACACGGCCAGCAGGATGTCGCCGGGCGCCACCATGCCGAGGTCGCCATGGCTCGCCTCGGCCGGGTGGACGAACAGCGCCGGCGTGCCGGTCGAGGCCAGAGTGGCGGCGATCTTGCGGCCGACGTGCCCGCTCTTGCCCATGCCCATCACCACCACCCGGCCGGTGCAGCAGAGCAACGCCCGGCAGGCGTCGACGAAACCGGTGCCCTGCCGCGCCTTCAGGCCGAGCAGCGCGGCGGCTTCGATGTCGAAGGTTTCCCTCGCGAGCCGCAGCGCGCGTTCGGCGTCGAACGAAGGCGAGAAAGGAGGTTGCGCAGGCACCGGGGCAGCGGGGGAGTCCAGTAGGATCGGCCGATTCTATGGGTCGGGTCCGGACCCGCGGCATGCCGCACCGGCCACGGCCGGCCGCTGCCGACGCATCCCGAATGGCTTCCACCCTGACGCTGGTTCTGCTCTACCTGGTCGCCGCGGTGGCCGGGGTGGTGGCGTGCCGGTTGGCGCGCCTGCCACCGATGCTCGGCTACCTGGCCGTCGGCGTGCTGATCGGGCCGAACGCCATGGCGCTCGCCAAGGATTCGGCGGGCGTGAGCTACCTGGCCGAGTTCGGCGTCGTCTTCCTGATGTTCGTCATCGGCCTGGAGTTCAACCTGCCGAAGCTCACCAGCATGCGCCGGCTGGTCTTCGGCCTGGGGTTGAGCCAGGTGGCGCTCACGATCGGCGTGGCGATCAGCGGCAATGCACTCCTGGGCTGGGGATTCGCCCTGGCCGGCCGCCAATTCGGGCTCGGTTGGCAAAGCGCCGTCGCCCTCGGCGGGGCACTGGCCATGAGCAGCACCGCGATCGTCGTCAAGCTGATGGCCGACCGGCTCGAACTCGAGAGCGAGCACGGCCGGCGGGTCATGGGCGTGCTGCTGTTCCAGGATCTGGCGGTGGTGCCGCTTCTGGTGCTCATTCCCGCGCTCGGTTCATCGCCAGAGGCGCTGCTGCAGGAGCTCGCCCTGGCGGGCCTGAAGGCGGTCGTGTTGCTGACGGTGCTGCTGGTGGGCGGGCAGATCGTGATGCGCTGGTGGCTGACGATCGTCGCCCGGCGGCGCAGCGAGGAGCTGTTCGTCCTCAACCTGCTGCTGGTGACGCTCGGCCTGGCCTGGCTGACGGAGCACGCCGGCCTGTCGCTCGCGCTCGGCGCCTTCGTCGCCGGCATGCTGATCGCCGAGACCGAATACAAGCACCAGGTCGAGACCGACATCCGGCCCTTCCACGACGTGCTGCTCGGCCTCTTCTTCATCACCATCGGCATGAAGCTCGATCTCGAGGCGGTCTGGCAGCAGTGGCCGCTGGTGCTGGTCCTGACCGTCGCGCCGGTGCTCTTCAAGTTCGCGCTCGTGACCGGCCTGGCGCGGCTCTTCGGCGCGGCGCCGGGCGTGGCGCTGCGCACCGGGCTTTATCTGGCGCAGGCCGGCGAATTCGGCTTCGTGCTGCTGACGCTCGCCACCCAGCAGCGGCTGCTGCCGGCCGACCTGCAGAGCCCCGTGCTCGCCAGCATGGTGCTGTCGATGCTCGCGACGCCGTTCATCGTCCTCTACAGCAACCGAATCGTGATGCGGCTCTCGGCGACCGACTGGCTGATGCAGTCGGTCGCGATGACCTCGATCGCCAAGCGCTCGATCAACGTCGACGCCCACATCATCATCGCCGGCTACGGCCGCAGCGGCCAGAACCTGGCGCGCCTGCTCGAGGGCGAGCACATCCCCTACATGGCGCTCGACCTCGACCCCGACCGGGTGCGCCAGGCGGCTGCGGCGGGCCAGAGCGTCGTCTTCGGCGATGCGGCGCGGCTGCAAAGCCTGATGGCCGCGGGCCTGTCACGGGCCAGCGCGGTCGTCGTCAGCTACACCGATACCCCGTCGGCGCTGAAGATCCGGCGCCCGGTGCGCACCTATGCGCCGAAGGTGCCGGTGGTCGTGCGCACCGTCGACGACAGCGACCTCGAGCGCCTGCAGGCGGCCGGCGCCACCGAAGTGGTGCCGGAGGCGATCGAAGGTTCACTGATGCTGGCGAGCCATGCGCTGGCGCTGGTCGGCGTGCCGATGCGGCGGGTGATCCGGGTGGCGCAGGAGCAGCGCGATGCTCGGTACCGGCTGCTGCGCGGCTATTTTCACGGCGCCGATGACGACACGGCCGACGACCGGGCGACGGCTCGATTGCACAGCGTGACGCTGCCGGCAGCGGGCAGCCCGGTCGGCCAGACGCTCGCCGCCCAGGCGCTGCATGCCGTGGGCGTCGAGGTGGTGTCGGTGCGGCGGGCGACCGGCGCGGTCACGCCGCCGGGCGGCGGGTTGCTGCTCGCGGCCGGGGATACGCTGGTGCTGTCGGGGTTGCCGGAGCCGCTGGCGCTGGCGGAGCGCAAGTTGCTCGGGCGGTGACGGGCCGGCTCGACAATCCGGCAGGTCGCGTCCGACACCACCAGGGCCGAGCGCTACGCCACCGATGGGCATTCGTGCCGCATCAACCGACGAGTACTCGACAGCGAATGGGGGGCCGAGTGCTGCCGCGTCGCCGAGCAGCACCCACGTGTCAAAGCCGATGTGAAGAACCACAACTCGGGTTCGAGATGCGGTAGCACGCATCAAAACATGCACCCTGTGATGCGCTGTCGACCCTAGAATTGACGTTTCCGCGAAATGGGACGCTCCTCATGCGCACGACCGTGACCCTCGACGATGAGCTGCTAGCCAAGGCCGGCGAAGCCTTGGGCACGACGGAACGTTCGCTGCTGATACACGAAGGGCTCAAGCTCATCGTCCAGCGCGAGGCCGCACGCCGGCTGATTGCGCTCGGCGGCACGATGCCCGAACTGAAGTTGCCGCCGCGCCGCCGCTCCGCACTGGCACCGGCACCGGCCAAGAAGGCGACCAAAGCACCGAGCCGACGCGCGAAGTAGCGCGATGCTGCTCGTCGACACCTCGATCTGGTCCGCCCACCTTCGAGGCTACGACGACGTCATGGCGCAACTGCTGCAAGACGGCGCCGTCTTGCTGCATCCGTTCGTGATCGGCGAAATCGCCTGTGGAGAATTTCCAAGGCGGTCCGAAGTGCTGACTTTGTTGAACAGCTTGCCTTGCGCACCTGTGCTCGGCCATGCCGAACTGCTCGGTTTCATCGAGCGCCACGGATTGGCTGGAAAGGGTGTCGGCTTCATCGACATCCACTTTCTTGCGTCGGCGCTTCTGACGCGTGCGGCCCTGTGGACACGCGACAAGCGCCTGGCAGGAGCTGCCCTCGCGCTCGGCATCGCTCCTGCAACCTGACACACTCGCGATACCGCGAACCCCTGCCCTTCCTTCGACCGGCGGATTCCCGCAGCTCGTTCGGCGCGGCAAGGACCGTCAGGATTGGCCGCACTTGGTCGTGCACGCGCCGCCGCACTGCATCCAGAAAAGATGCCCGTCAAGGCGCTCATCGACGACCTGCCGCGCGAGACGCGCGAGGGGGCGCAGGCGCATGGCCGGGCCGATAACGTCACGCCCGTCCAAGTGGGCTTTCCTGCGGCCGTCAGCGCGTCTCCCCTAGTCAACGCGCGGCCCCCGCCCGCCTATGATTCGCCGCATGCGCAGTGACATCGACATCGCCCAGGCCGCGCGCTTGCAGCGCATCACCACCCTGGCCGAGCGCCGCTACGGCATCGCCGACGAGCACCTTTCGCCCTACGGCCACTACAAGGCCAAGCTCTCGCTCGCCTACGCAGCCTCTCTCGCCGACCGGCCGAACGGCAAGCTGATCCTCGTCACCGCCATCTCGCCGACCCCTGCCGGCGAAGGCAAGACGACCACCACCGTCGGCCTCGGCGACGCGCTCAACCGGTCCGGTCGCCGCACCATCATGTGCCTGCGCGAGCCCTCGCTCGGGCCCTGTTTCGGCATCAAGGGCGGGGCGACCGGCGGCGGCCGGGCGCAGGTCGTGCCGATGGACCGGATCAACCTGCATTTCACCGGCGACCTGCACGCCGTGACCTCGGCCAACAACCTGCTGGCCGCGATCATCGACAACCACATCTATTGGGGCAATGCGCTCGGGCTCGATCCGGCCAAGATCGGCTGGCGACGGGCGCTCGACATGAACGACCGCGCCCTGCGCTCCATCGTGGCCGGGCTGGGCAACGCGGTGCGCGAGGACGGCTTCGACATCACGGTCGCGGCCGG
>CAXTDH010000136.1:0-7664 GCA_964242405.1 uncultured Rhizobacter sp.
GTGCAGCCGCTCCTCGACGGCACCGGCTTCCGCTTCACCGAGGCGGGCGGACGCGCGCGCGCGGAAGGGCATCTGGTCGGCACCGACAAGGCCTTCCTGGCCGAACTGATCCGCGCGGCCGGCCAGCGCAAGCGCCATTTCGACGTAGCGCGCGGGCCGGTCGCGGCTCGGCCGCAACAAAATGGCGTCGATGCGCCCGGGCCGCGCGAAGCGGCGAGTCAGGGCGCGCAGGCCGGTCGGCTCGTCGATTCCAGGCGCGTCGTTTCCGGGCGCGTCGGCCTTCGACCCCCCGCCTCGGGGCGCGCCGATCAGCCGCTCGCGCTGTGGCCGAAACTCGTCGCCCGACCGCTCAGCCACGCCGGATCTCGGCGACGGTGTAATCGAGCAGCGCGTCGATCAACGCCTGCAGGTCGGCCTGCAGCCGCTCGAAGCCGTCGAGGCGCAGCTGCGTCGCCTCGTCCATGTAGACGCGCTTGTTGACCTCGAGCTGCAGGCTGTGCCGGCGCGCCAGCGGGTTCGAGTAGGCACGCACCAGCTCGACCCCCTTGTACGGGTCGTTGACCTTGACGTCGTAACCCAGGCCGCCGAGGAACTGCCGGACGAACTCGGTGAAGGCCGGTGCGCAGGTCGTGCCGTCGCGGTCGCCGAGGACGAAATCGGCCCGCGCCTGACCGGCACCGCCTTCGCCCTGGACGCCCGCCACCGCGTTCATCGAATGACAGTTGATGTGGTAACTCGCGCCGAAGCGGGCGTGCGTCGCCTCGATCCGCTCACGCAGCGCCCGGTGATAGGGCGTGTGGCAACGGTCGATGCGCGCCTGCAACTCGGCCACGCTCAGCTTGCGGTCGTAGATCGGCCGGCCGTCGTCGAGGGTGCGCCAGACGAGCGCCTTGCCGAGCCGGGCCTTGCCGCTGTCGATCAGCTCACCGGGCCAATGGCCACCGTCGAGCAGCTCGAGATCGATGTCGGCCGCGTGGCGGTTGACGTCGAGATAGGTACGCGGGAAGCGCGCCGCGAGCAGCCACACGCCGCGTTGCGTGGCCGGGCGGTACAACTCGTCGATGTAGCAGTCTTCGCCGTCGCGCAGGTCGAATTCGCTGACCGCGGCGCGCATGTCGGGCGGGAAGTCGAGACCGGAGTGGGGCGAGTCGAGCAGCAACGGCACTTCGGGCGTCGCCGGCCCCAGGATCGACAGCAGCGGGTTGGCAAGGTCCATGGGTGGAGCGTAGCTCAAGCCGTCGGAGCCCGGCGACCTCAAGGTCCATGTCGGCGACCTCAAGGTCCATGTGCAGAGCGTAGCTCAGGCCTCGGGCGCTTGCCGACCTCAGGACGGAGGAATCCGGCCTCTCTGGCGTGGCGCATGCGCCGGTCGAGTCCGCGGCGGCCGCATCGTCGTCAGCGGAATCTCGCGTCCGGCGAGCCATGCGGTGACCAACGGGGCGGGGTCCGGCACCTGTGCCGCCTGCCAGACGAGTTCCGGCGGCGCCACGCGGGTGCCCGGGGCACTCAGCGGCAATTGCGCCGCCAGTTCGGCCACGAACTGCGCGACCTTGCGGGCACGCACCGGCTGGTGCCAGGCCGGTACCATGAAGCGCAGCTGGGCCAGGGCGCCGTCGGCCAGGCGCTGCAACCAGCGTCGGGCGCGCAGATCGACGGGCGTCTGCGCCGAGCGCACGATCACGAAGTGCTCGAAGCCGAGTCCCGCCACCGCCTGTTCGTCGAGGTTGGCGAGGCCGGATCTGAGCGCCGCCGGCAGGCCGTTCGGCGAATGCGGGAGCACGACCAGCAGGTGCCGCACGTGGCGCGCCACCAGCCACCGGGCCAGTGCCGCCAGCTCGTGCGGCTGCGGCCGGGCGAAGGCCAGCTCGCGGCCGTTGGCATGGCGCTCGCGGTCGAAGACGACGATCGCCAGGTCGCCCAGCGCCGGTCGTTGATCCGGAGACGCGACTTCATCGTCCGCAAGCGGATCGACGACCACCGGCTCCAGGCCGTGCACCGCGGTGCTGAGGCCGCGGGTGACGAGGACGCGCACCGGCGCGAAACGCCGACTGGCGAGCAGCCGCTCGAGCACCGCCGAACCGAGCGCGCCGCCGGCGCCGGCGACCACCACCGACGGCGGCCGAGGCCCGACCGCGCTGCGCGGCGGCGAGGCACTGGCACCGGCGCGCAGGATGTCGGTCACCGAAGCCATGCGGCACTCTAACCGCCGCTTCGGCGGGGCGCTCGGCCGCTTGCCGTAGCATCGCAGCCTCGTTGCCGCCGCCCGGCGCCGCTCCGCCTCGCCGCCCTACCAGGTCATCGGCGCGGTACGCGCAGGCGTCCAGAACTCGAAAGGATTTCGATGCAGCTTCCCGTCTCCCTGCCCGCCGATGGCGGTTCGTCGCTCGCTGGCCGCCTTCGGGCGATCACCTTCGCCCTGCTGGCCAGCCTCGCCCTCGGCGGCTGTGGCTACAACAACTTCCAGTCGCTCGACGAGCAGGTCAAATTCAGCTGGGCGGAGGTGCTCAACCAATACCAGCGGCGCGCCGACCTGATTCCGAACATCGTCGCGACGGTCAAGGGCGAGGCGAGCTTCGAGCAGGACACGCTCACCAAGGTGATCGAGGCCCGCTCCCGGGCGACCTCGATCCAGGCGACGCCCGAGCTCGTCAACGACCCTGCCGCCTTCGATCGCTTCCAGAAAGCGCAGGGCGAGCTGACCGGGGCGCTCAGCCGGCTGATGGTGGTGGCCGAGCAGTACCCGCAGCTGAAGGCGAACCAGGCTTTTCAGGATCTGCGGGTGACGCTCGAGGGCACCGAGAACCGCATCACCGTGTCCCGCAACCGCTACATCGCCAACGTGGCCGAGTACAACGTGCTGGCCCGCAGCTTCCCGAGCAACCTGACGGCGATGGTGTTCGGCTACAAGGTCAAGCCGAGCTTCACGGTGCAAAACGAGGCGCAGATCTCGGTGCCGCCGTCAGTCAACTTCGACAAACCGGCGCCTGGCGCGAAGTGAGCGGCGGGTTGCGGGGGTGATGCTGGTGGCCCGCATCGGATGGCTGCTGCTCGCAGCGTCGCTGCTGGGCCCCGCCCTGCCGGCCGCCGCCCAGCCGGTGCTGCCAGTGCCCGCGCTCGCCGGCCGGGTCGTCGACCAGACCGGCACCTTGACGCCTGAACAGGCCCGGGCGCTCGGCGAACGGCTCGCCGCGATCGAAACTGCGCGCGGCACGCAGGTCGTCGTGTTGATGGTGCCGACCACCCAGCCGGAGGACATCGCCACCTACAGCCAGCGCGTCGCCGACACCTGGAAGGTCGGTCGCCGGGATGTCGGCGACGGTGTCGTGATCGTCGTCGCCAAGACCGACCGGCGGGTCAACATCGAGGTCGCGAAGGCGCTTGAAGGCGCCATTCCGGATGTGCTGGCCGGCCGCATCATCAACGACCAGATGAAGACGGCCTTCCGTGCCGGCGACTATGCCGGCGGCCTGACCGCGGCCGTGGACCGGCTCGACAAGGCGATCGCCGGCGAGAACCTGCCGGCGCCGACGAAGGACGCGGGACGTGCGGGCGGCGCGCGCACGTCGCCCGGCTTCGACCTGCAGGACATGGCACTCTTCCTCTTCATCGGCGCACCGGTCGTCGGCGGCGTGCTGACCCGAATCTTCGGCCGCAAGTTCGGTGCGGTGCTCACCGGCGGCGCCCTCGGTGCCGTCGGCTGGTGGCTGACTGCCAGCGTGCTGGTGGCAGTGGGCGCAGGGCTGGCCGCGCTGGTACTCGTCGGCATCATCGGCATTGGCAGCAGCCTGGGCGGGCGGGGTGGCCGGTCGTTCGGCGGGCCGGCCATCTGGGGCGGCGGCGGGCTCGGTGGTTTCGGCGGGCGGGGTGGCGGTGGTGGTGGTTTCGGCGGCGGAGGCGGCGGTTTTGGCTCCGGCGGCGGTGGCAACTTCGGCGGCGGCGGCGCCTCCGGGAGCTGGTGATGCAGCGGCCTGCCTCTTTACGCTCGTTGCTCGACGCAGGCCTTGGTCGCTTTCTGCGTAGCGAGTGGCGAGTGGTGATGGAGCGGCTTGCGTATCGACGCTCGTCGCGGCGGTCTCCTGTCGAGATCCGCAGGAGTTGTCGCCGACAAGTGCCCGTCGGCCATCAGCTCGCTGCGACGGGCCTGCCATCGGTCGTTGGGCGCGGAGGTCGCCGGTGAGCCACTGGCTTTGGCGCCTGCTCCGGCACCGCCGCCTCGACGAGTCCGACGCGGCCCGGCTGCTCGGCCGCGATGCCCTCGAGCGGCTGCAGGCGCGCGTCGCCGAAAGCGAAAAGCGCCACAGCGGCGAAATCCGGATCTGCATCGAGGCCGGGCTGCCGCTCGCCGACCTGCGCCGCCGCGCCAGTGCCCGCGACCGGGCGGTCGCCGTCTTCGCCGACCTTCGGGTCTGGGACACCGAACACCGCAACGGCGTGCTGATCTATCTGCTGTTGGCCGAGCGCGCGATCGAGGTGGTCGCCGACCGTGGCCTCGACCGCCTGGTCGACGCCGCGGAGTGGCAGCGGCTGCTCGCGGCGATGGCCGGCGCTTTTCGGGAAGCGCACTTCGAGGAGGGTCTTGCCGCTGCGGTCGACGCCGTCGACGCCCTGCTGGCCCGGCACTTCCCACTGGCCGCCGGCCGGGCGAACATCAACGAGTTGCCGGATGCGCCGGTCATGCGCTGACCTCACCATGCCGCCAGGCCCGCCGCCACTCGTCGAGGAACTGCTGGCCCGCGCCATCGCCCATGCCAACGCCGGCGAACGGCATCGCGCCCTCGACTGCTGCATCCAGGCGGGTTCATGGCACCCGCCGCATCCGGCGGTGCTGCAGCTGCTGGCGTTGCTTCAAATGCAGTCCGGCGAACTCGACCACGCTGCGGCGGCTGCCCGCGCAAGCCTGGCCCTGCGGCCGGACCATGGGCCGACGCTGCTGATCGCCGGCGACATCGCCAGGGCCGCAGGCGACGCCTCGGCCGCGCTGCCGCTGCATCGGCGTGCCATGGCGCTGATGCCGGGCCGTGCCGATGCAGCTCATGCGCTCGGCGCGACGCTGCACCGCTGCGGCCGGCCCGCCGAGGCCGAGCCGGTGCTGGCCCTGGCGGTGACGCTTGCGCCGAACTACCCCGACGCCTGGTTCGTGCTGGCCCTGGCCCGGCAGGACCTGCGCGACCTGCCCGGCGCGATCGACGCGCTGCAGCGGGTGCTTCGCCTGGCGCCGCGGCCCGAGGTCGAGGTCAACCTCGGCATCGTCCTGCAGGAGGCGGGCCGGCTCGACGAGGCGATGCAGGCGTACGGTCGCGCCTGGCGACAGAACCCCGCGACCTTCGGCCGTATCGCCCATGCGCTGACGGCGCCCGGCATCGGTCGACTCTGGCTGAACCTCGATGACCTGCGCGAAGCGTTGCGGGCCTTGCCGCCCTGAACGAGCAGCGTCGCGTTGTTGGTCTGCCCTACCCGTTGATGCATTCCGGGATCGGAGACCGTGCGTCCATGCCTCCGACGATTCAGGTTTTTTTCTTGGCGGCCGGTTTGTGATCGCCCTTGTCCCCCTGCCCTTTCGCCGGCACCGTGTTCGACTTGTGTGCCTTGTCATCAGGCTGTGAGCGGGACACCTTGTCGCCCTCGTTGAAGGTCCCGTCGGCGTTGCGCCGCTGGTAGCGCGAGTCGCCTGGGTGCGGCGTGATCAGCTCGCGGGGTCCCGAGGCGGGTTTCCTGGTGGCCATGGTTTTCCTTTCAGAGCGTGGTTCGTGTCGTACGTCAAATCAGCGCAGCAGCCTCGCGCACCCGCTGCGCGGTGGACAAGAGCTGCGAGCGCTCGAGCAGTTCGGCGAATTCCTCCGGCGTTCGAGGCGGGTTTTTCATCCGGGCGCGCATTGCCTTCAACGCTGAAAGGCCGACCACCGGGTCGATGTCCAGCTGCAGGATGCAAAAGTCGTCCGGGTGGATCACTTCGAGCCCATGGACGACAAGCACGTCTTCCGGAAAATCTTTCAGATTCGCCGTGACGATGCCGTCAGCGTGGCCGGCGATGGCCGCGGCCAGAACATGAACGTCCTTGGAGTCGGGTAGCGAGAGGCAGGGCACCAAGGCCTCGTACGCGCAAGGCACCACCTCCCAGTCCGGGATCGCCGCTCTCATCAAACCGCGTCTGCGCTCCACCCGACCGGTGAGCTCCGGTTTCTGCTTCTCGAGTGCAGCGATGAACTCGTTTTCAATGGCGACCGTCCATTTCGCTGCGAACAAGCCGGCCACTGACAGGCTCAGAAGAGCGTCGGCGACGGTTGTCGGGTAGAGAACACAGGCGTCGAGCAGCGCGGTGTACCGGACGTGTCCCGCCATCGCCTACTCGATGCCGAGATCCTGGGCGTCGTCCGTCAGCCCTTGCAGCGCCTCATCCTGGCCAACCCGCATCTGCTTCTTGAACGCCGCCAGGTCAGCGTAGGCAATTCGCCTGTGCGTCCCTACCTTGCGATAAGCCAGGCGCCCCCCTTCCAACTGCTTGATGAGGAAAGGCCGGGAGACGTTCAGATGGTTCGCCGCATCGGTCGTCGTGAGCTCCAGCATCCGCGGCACCACCGTGATGGCCCGATGGTCTCCCAGGGCCCCCAAGACCTGCGCGACAAGGCGCAGCGCTTGAGCCGGCAGCTCCAGGCGCGGCGCGCCCTCGAGCTCGCCGGACTCGTCCATCAGGACGATGGCTTTGGCTCGCGAATGGTCCAGCGCGGTTACGAGGCAGCGCTGTGCCGCCTTGGTCAAGGCCGCCTCATGGTCAGTCAGCACGGTCTGAATCTCGCCGCGCACTCTCTCGGGGGTCGCAGTTGCCATGACGCTTCTCCGCGTGGTTTCTAAAAGGCCTGCACGCTCTTCGGCGCGTCGATGCCAAATCGGTGCGGCACCGTCAGTACTTTAGTGCATTAACGCAATAAGTGCAGCAAATGCAACGCAAGATGCCGGCTGGCTGTGTCCCTATACCCTGTCTGGGAGGCCGGAATCAGATGTGCTTGGCTGCAAGCAGGGGAACCAAACGGATCGCACCGTTTGTAAAACCCCGATCAACCGCCCGCCGTGCCCCGCTTGCTGCGAAACCCCTTTCGGTAGACCCCGGGGCCGTTCAGGATCAGGGCCGCCAGCTCGTCGTGCTCGCGCAGGCGTTCGGCGTCCATCGGCTCGCATCGCAGCGTCGGCGCGGCCCGCGGAACCGCGAAGCACTGGGCCACCGGCGTGCCCCGCGGCAGCACGCCGACGAAATCCGGATCGGTCCAGACGGCAGGAAAATTGATACCGACCGCGTTGAACCGGTCGGCATCCACCAGGCCGGTGACGAGCCGGAACGGCAGGTCGTCGCGGTTCACCGGGTGGGTGGCGAGCAGCGACCAGCCGGCCTCGAGCTCGATCGTCCAGAAGCTGTTGAACTTGATGGCCGACTGCTGGCCGCGGGCGAGCGGCGAGCCGACGACTTGTTCCGGCACATGAAAACTGAGCGGAGCCCGGGGGTGCGATTGCAGCGCCGACGCAGGCAGTGGCCATTCCCAACCGAACACGCCGCCACGGGCCACCGAGACATCGCACGGCAGCAGGATCATGAAGCCGTGCGCCATCGCGTCGACGAAGGGTGGGCACTGCGTGACGGTGCGGATCGCCCGACCGTGGACGGGGGAGTCGGC
>CAXTDH010000137.1:0-7657 GCA_964242405.1 uncultured Rhizobacter sp.
TGGACCATCGCGAGCGTGCTGTCGTACTGGTAGTGCCCGGCGTCGAAGGTGCCGACGACCGTCAGCTGCTTGAGCCGCGGCACCACGCCGGCCGGCGTGACCTGGCCGCCGGGCAGCACCACCGTCACCTTGTCGCCCTCGCGCACGCCGAGCGCCCGGGCGAGCTCGATGCCGAGGACGACGCCCCAGCGGCCCGGCACCAATCGGGCGAAGGTGGTGTCGCCCAGGCGGGCTGCGATGTCGGTGACGGTTGCCTCCTCGGTCGGCGAGATGCCGCGCACGACCGCGCCGCGCGGCTCGTCGCCGCGGGCGATCAGCGCCTGGGCGGCGATGAAGGGTGCCGCCCCGACGACCGCCGGATTGGCGCGTGCACGCTCGGCCGTCGCGCGCCAGTCGGGCAGCGCGTTGCCGTCGGCGGAAATGAGCTCGACATGGGCGATGACCGAGAGCATCCGGTCCTGGACCTCTTTGCGAAAGCCGTTCATCACCGAGAGCACGGTGATGAGCGCCGCCACGCCGAGGCCGATACCGAGCATCGACACGCCGGAGATGAAGGAGATGAACGCGTTGCGTCGGCCGGCCCGGCCGGCCCGGGTATAGCGCCAGCCGACCTGCAGTTCGTAGGGCCAGTTCATGTGCGACCTGATGCTACAGGACACGGCCTGTTCCTCCGGGCGTACATGACAATCCATCCTGTCGGACTCGACTCGGCTCGACTCGATTCGGCTCCGTTCGTGATCGCCTTGCGCCGAGCGAACGAGGGATGAACCGATCCAGCCCCCACCTCGATGCCTCATCTCGGCGCTCGCGCCACCATCGTGCGCACGCCGACATCGACCCGGAAGCCGATGCGCCCGGTTGGTCGTTGCGCGACCACTTGGCTTTCGTCGACGCCCTGAAGCACCGGTGCGGCTCAGCCGGAGGGAGTCGGCGCCGATATCCCCTTACACCGGATCGACCCAACCCCCCGGCGGCGTGACCGCCTCGACTTCGGCGGGCCCCCAGGTTCCGGGCGCGTAAATCTCCACCGGCGGCATCGAGCGAAGCGCCGGGTCGACGATCCGCCAAGCCTCCTCGACGTAATCCTCGCGGGCGAACAGGGTCGAGTCGCCCGTCATGGCGTCGCCGAGCAGGCGCTCGTAAGCTTCGATATTTTCGCCGTCGGGCTGGTGGTCGTTGAGCAGCTCGACCGCCTGGCCGACGCCCTTTTCGGCCTCGTCCATCACCGTCAGGCCGATGGCGATGCGCTCGTTGGGCCCGATCCGAAAGCGGATGTGGTTGCGGCCGGCCTCGCAGGCTGGAAAGATGCGCGGCGGGCAGCGCAACCGCACGGTGACCTCGGCGCAGGTCACGGGCAGCGACTTGCCGGCGCGCAGGTAGAAGGGCACGCCCTGCCAGCGCCAGTTGTCGATCTCGAGCCGCATCGCCGCGAACGTTTCGACCTGGGAATCGGCAGCGACGCCCTTTTCCTGGCGATAACCGTCGAACTGGCCGCGCACCAGGTCGGTGACCTCGAGCGGCGAAATCGACCGCAGCACCTTCACCTTTTCATCGCGCAGCGATTCGCTGTCGGACCGGGCCGGCGGCTCCATCGCCAGGTTGGCGAGCACCTGGAACAGGTGGTTTTGCATCACGTCGCGCACCGTGCCGGTCGTCTCGAAGAAGGCGCCACGTCCTTCGACACCGAATTTCTCCGCCATGGTGATTTGAACGCTCTCGACATGCTTCCTGTTCCAGACCGGCTCGAGCAGGGCGTTCGCGAAGCGAAAGAACACCATGTTGTGCACCGGCTGCTTGCCGAGGTAATGGTCGATCCGGAAGATGTGAGCCTCGTCGAAGCTGCCGAGCAGGATCTTGTTCAGGGCCTGCGCCGATTCGCGGTCGCGGCCGAACGGTTTCTCGACGATGACCCGGGCGCCGACGGTGCAGCCTGACTGGGCGAGCTGCTCGACCACCGGCCCGAACAGGTCGGGTGGAATGGCGAGGTAGTACGCCGGGTGCTTCGCCTCGCCCAGGGCGTCGCGCAGCCGCCGATAGGTCTCGGGCGCGTCGTAGTCACCGCCGACATAGCGCAGCAGGCCGGCGAGCTTGTCGAAGGCCGCCGCGTCGAAGTGGCCGTGCGCTTCGATGCTTTCCCTGGCATGGGCACGGAAGTCGTCGTCGGACCAGTCGCGCCGGGCGACGCCGATCACCGGCACGTCGAGGTGGCCACGTTTCACCAGCGCCAGCAACGCCGGAAAGATTTTCTTGAAGGCCAGGTCGCCGGCCACGCCGAAGAAGACCAGGGCATCGGACGGGGTCGGGTCCGGCAGGCCGGCGGTGTCCCCGGGATCCCGGGGATCCCGGGGCGTGGGTCGCCCGTCGTTCATGTCGGTTCCTTCGCTTCGACGCTGGCATCGGCGAAGGTACGCGCCCAGCCGGCGAACTGACCGGCGATGCGCTCGGCTGCCTCGGCACGGGTGGCGGTGCCAGCCTCGAAGGCGGCGACCGCATCCCAGAAACTCGTCCGGCCGACGGCGAAGCCGATGAAGCCGGCGACCGAGGCGGCGGTGCGCAGCCAGGCGCTCACCTTGGCGTCGTCGGCGCCGCGCCCGAGGACGATGCAGCTCACGTCGGTCCGACCACCGACCCGGGCAGCGGCGACCACGCGGGCGCAGTCGTCGCGGCGGTCCAGGCCTTCGATCTTCCAGACGTCGGGCTCGACACCGGCCTGCTGCAGCGTTCGGATCGACTCGATCATCAGGTCGGGGCGCTGTGCGAGGTCATAGGCGGCAGCGTCACCGCCGGCCTGCGCGAGTTGCGCCGCGGTCGCGGGCACCAGCAACTCGAACATCAGGCGCTGGCGGTGCGCCCGGCACCAGGCGGAGAGGCGCACCAGGCGCTCGGTCTGGCGGGCGTTGAGCGACGCGTCGCCCTGCGGGTTGTAGCGGACCAGCACCTTGGCGAAGGTCGGCGCGAAGGCCTGGATGTGGGCGGCGAAATCGTCGCCGTACTCGAACTGGAATTCGTCGCTGCCACTGCCTTCGACCGACATCGCAGTGATCGCCCCGCGGCGGGCGGCGTCGCGGAGCAGGTCGGCGCCGAAGGTTTCGTCGACCAGGATGCCGGCGTATTCGCTCGGCACGCCGAGTTCGAGCGAACGCAGGAAGCCCTCGTAGATCACCCGCTTGCTGTCGACGACCCTGGCCGTCTGCTCGGCCGAGAGCGGCGGCTCGAAGCGGAACATGCCCTTGAGATAGGAATGGCGGTGGTCGAAGGGCAGCAGGTAGAGCGGTTGGGTGTAGCCGGGAATCATGGCGTCGGTCTTTCTGAGTCACTGCGAAAGCGAAAAGAGGCGTTGCGCGGAGGTTGCCAGGTCGCCGATGTGCTCGACCGTCAGATCCGCCGGCGGGTTCGTGCGGATCGTCTCCGGATCGAAGGCATAGTGGCCCTGGCGCACGAAGACGGTGATCAGCCGCTCGCCCCAGACGGCTTTCATGGCGGTCAGGATGCGCAATTTGTCGTCGATCATCACGTAGCGGCGAGCCGGGTAGCGGCGCTCGATGTCGGCCAGCATCGCCTCCTTGTGGATGTAGATCAGCACCCGGCCGTCGAATGCCCGCCAGATGCCCGACTGCCGGACCTTGCGCGGCTGGAACACCACGTCGCCATCCGACAGCACCACCGTCGGCGCCCACTGGCCGACATGGGCGACCGCCTCCAGCGCATCCGGATAGAGCCGGCTCGCGAACGGATAGTCGATCAGGAAGGACGACATGCCGAGCAGGCGGGGGTCGTTGTCGCTATCGACCCGGTAGCGCTGCAACGCGCCCAGGTAGTCGGCATAGCCCAGCTCGCTGCGGATCGCCTCGAAGCCGGTCCAGTAGCGCTCCGCGTGTTCGCTGCCGAAGGTTTCGGTCAGATGAGCGCGCAGGTCGGCGATGACACGATCGTTGTCGAGCAGGGTGTTGTCGACGTCGAACAGGAAGACGGTGTCGGCAGTGGCGGCGGGCGCAGCGCAGGCGGCGGTATCGGGCAGGTCGGCGTTCACATATCGCTTCACGCAATCGGGGTAAGCACGGTAACCCTTTTCGATGGCGCTTGCTGCCGAGCGTGATGCGGAGCCGTCCATCGAGCGCCGGATAATCGGTCGATGCACCTGCTGATCCCGTTCGCGTCTTCCCTGCCCGACGCTTGCGCCGCCGTGCTGGCCGACCTGTCCTTGCCGAACCTGAGCCGACTGCTCACAGTGCTGAGCGCCTCGGCCCGTGACGACGGCGACGAGTACTCGTTTTCGCCGCCGCACGAGCGGGCCCTGGCTGCTGCACACGGTTGGCCGGTCGCGGAGGATGGCTGCCTGCCGTTCGCGGCCCGGGCCGCGGCCGCGGATGGTCTCTCGGTCGGGGACCGGGCCTGGGGGTTGGTGACGCCGAGCCACTGGCATGTCGGCCGCGACAATGTTTCGCTGCTCGACCCGGCCGCGCTCGCATTGACCGACGAAGAATCGCGGGCGGCCTTCGACGCCGTGAGCGGCCTGTTCGCCAGCGAAGGCTTCGAAGTTGCCTGGGGCGCGCCGATGCGCTGGTACGTCGCCCACGACAGCCTGGCCGGCCTGCCGACCGCGTCGCTCGACCGGGTGATCGGCCGCAACGTCGAACTCTGGATGCGAACCGGCGGCAACCCGCAGGGCCGGCTGATCCGTCGCCTGCAGAGCGAGGTGCAGCTGCTGATGTACCCGCATCCGATCAACGACGGGCGGGAACAGGCCGGTCGCCCGACGCTCAACTCCTTCTGGCTCAGCGGTTGCGGCCGGTTGCCGAACACCCGCACCGCGGACGGCCACGCGGCAGAGCCGGTCGAGGTTGCCGACGACTTGCGAGCGCCGCTGCTGGCCGAAGACTGGGCCGGCTGGGCAGAGGCGTGGAAGGCGCTCGACCGCGGCGCCCTGGCTGCCTGCCGGGCCGAGGCCGAAGGCGGAAGCGGCGGCGGCGGCGCTGTCAGCCTGACGCTCTGTGGCGAGCGCAGCACGCAGCGCTTCGACTCGGCGCCGCGCTCGCTGTGGCAAAAGATCGGTCGGCGCTGGTCCGCGAGCGATCCGGCCGGCTTGCTACAGGCGCTGTGATGGCGACGACGCCCGCGAGCCGCACGGCAGCAGTGTCGGACACACCCCGCCTACCGCTCACTGCTGCCATGCCGGACACACCCCGCCCAGCCGCCCCGGCGCCGCAGCCGACCACCGTCCGGCTGCGAGATGCCCCGCCACGGGCGGTCTGGGCGCTGGAGCAGGCCGGCGTCCACCCCCTCCTCGCCCGCCTGTACGCCGGCCGGGGTGTGCGCGCCGTGGAGGAGCTCGACGACGCCCTCGCCCGCCTGATGCCGCCCAGCGGGCTGCACGGCATAGTCGCTGCCGCCCGCTTCCTGGCCGACGCCGTCGCCGCTGGCAAGCGCATCTGCGTGATCGCCGACTACGACTGCGACGGCGCCACCGCCTGCGCCGTCGCCCTCCGTGGCCTGGCGCTGCTCGGGGCGAAAGCGGCGAATCTCGTCTACGTCGTTCCCGACCGGGCCGTGCACGGCTACGGCCTCACGCCCGCCATCGTCGACCTGGCCCGCGAGCAGCGCCCCGACCTGCTGCTGACCGTCGACAACGGCATCGCCAGCGTCGAGGGCGTCGGCCATGCCCGGGCGCTCGGCATCGATGTCGTCGTCACCGACCACCACCTGCCGGCGATTGCCGACGGCCGGGTCGTCCTGCCCGATGCCAATGTCATCGTCAACCCCAACCAGCCGGGTTGCGGCTTCGGCAGCAAGAACCTGGCGGGGGTGGGCGTCGTCTTTTATGTGCTGCTGGCGCTGCGGGCGGAGCTGCGTGGCCGCGGCGCCTTCGACGCGGCGGACCAACCGCGGCTCGACAGCCTGCTCGATCTGGTGGCACTCGGCACCGTCGCCGACGTGGTGCGCCTCGATGCCAACAACCGCCGGCTGGTGGCCCAGGGCCTGAAGCGGATCCGGGCCGGCCGGATGCAGCCGGGCATCGCCGCGCTGTTCGCGGTCGCCGGACGCGATGCGCGGCGGGCCAGCGGCTTCGACTTCGGCTTCGCGCTCGGCCCGCGCATCAACGCCGCCGGGCGCTTGGCCGACATGACGCTCGGCATCGAATGCCTGCTCACCGACGACGCCGCCCGGGCCGGTGAACTCGCCGCGACGCTCGACGGCATCAACCGTGAGCGCCGCAGCCTGGAGACCGGCATGCGGGCGCAGGCCGAGGCGCTGCTCGCCCGGCTGATGCCGTCACACGAGGCGCGCTTGGGTGGCACGGATGTCGGCACGGGCATCGGCACCAACGTCGGCCCGGACGTCGGCTCAGCCATCGGCGGTGCTGCCGCGGGCAGCCAGGTGCCGGCCGCGGTGTCGATCTTCGACGAAAACTTCCACGAGGGCGTCGTCGGCATCGTCGCCTCCCGGCTGAAGGAACGCGTCCATCGGCCGACCTTCGTCTTCGCCCGCGGCCATGACGGGCTGCTGAAGGGCTCCGGCCGGTCGATCCCCGGCTTCCATCTGCGCGACGCGCTCGACCTCGTCGCCAAGCGCCATCCGACTGTGCTCAGGCGCTTCGGCGGCCACGCGATGGCCGCCGGCTGCACCATCGCAGCGGACGATTTCGACCGTTTCGACGCCGCCTTGCAACAGGTCGCCCGCGAGTGGCTGGACGTGGCGACCCTCTCGCGGACGCTGCTCAGCGACGGCCCGCTCGCGGCCGTCCACTTCAGCGCCGAGACGGTACGGACGCTGGACGCGCAAGTCTGGGGGCAGGCGTTCGAGCCGCCGATGTTCAGCGACGAAGTCGAGGTGCTGTCGCAACGCCTGGTCGGGAGCAAGCACCTGAAGCTGAGCGTGCGTCTCGGCGGCACCGTTCGTGAGGCGATCTGGTTCGGCCGGAGCGAGCCGGTGCCGGCGCGCGTCCGGCTGGCGTATCGGCTCTCGGTCGACCCCTACAACGGCCAGGAACGGGTGCAGATGGTGGTCGAAGCGGCGGAATCCTTACAATCACACCCGTGGATCAACCCTCGACCTGGATGAACGCCGACCTGCACTGCCACTCCGCCGTGTCCGACGGTACGTTGCAGCCGGAGGCCCTGGCCGCCCGTGCCAAGGCCAACGGCGTCGAGTTGTGGGCGTTGACCGATCATGACGAAATCGGCGGCCAGCGGCGGGCCTGCGAGGCTGCGCTGGCGCTCGGCCTGCCCTACCTCACGGGTACCGAGATCTCGGTCACCTTCGCCGACACCACGGTGCACATCGTCGGCCTCGGCTTCGATGCCGGCCATGAAGCGATCGTCAACGGCCTGGCTGCCACCCGCGGCGGTCGTCAGGCCCGGGCGCGCGAGATGGCCGACGGGCTGGCGAAGGTCGGCATACGCGGTGCCTACGAGGGTGCCCTGAACTACGTCGGCAACCCCGACCTGATCTCCCGCACCCATTTCGCCCGGCACTTGGTCGAGACTCGGGTCTGCGCCGACACCCAGGAGGTGTTTCGCAAGTACCTGGTCGAGGGCAAGCCGGGCTTCGTGCCGCACCGCTGGGCGAGCCTGCGCAACGCCGTCCATTGGGTCACCGATGCCGGCGGCATCGCGGTGATCGCCGACCCGGCGCGCAACCGCTTCACGGCCCACGAGGA
>CAXTDH010000138.1:0-1334 GCA_964242405.1 uncultured Rhizobacter sp.
TCGACCTCGACCGCTTCAAGATCATCAACGACACGCTCGGCCATGGCGCCGGCGACGAATTGCTGATGGAGGTCGCCCACCGGTTGCGCTCCTGCGTGCGCCATTCCGAGCAGGTGATGGAGAGCAGCATCGAGTCGATGGCCTCGCGCTCCCACCGGACGCTGGAGGCCGTCGGCCGGCTCGGCGGCGACGAGTTCGTCGCCCTGCTGCCCGAGGTGATCGACGAACGCGACGCGGAGCGGGTGGCCGGCCGGATCCTCGACCTGATGCGCCAGCCGATCTTCGTCGGCGGGCAGGAGTGCTTCGTCACCGCGAGCGTCGGCATCGCCCTCTTTCCCCGTGACGGTGCCACGGTGGCCGACCTGATGCGCAATTCGGACGTCGCGATGTACTCGGTCAAGTCGGCCGGCCGCAATTCGGCGTCGCTCTACCGCCCGGCGCTCGCCGGCCAGGGCCGGGAGAAGCTGGAACTCGAGAGCGCGCTGCACAAGGCCATCGAACGCAACGAACTGGTCCTGCACTACCAGCCGAAGATCGACGTCAAGGGCGCGAAGATGGTCGGCGCCGAGGCGCTGATGCGCTGGCGGCGCAACGGCGTGCTGGTGCCGCCCGGCGACTTCATCCCGCTGGCGGAGGAAACCGGCCTGATCGTGCCGCTGAGCGAGTGGGCGATCGGCGAGGCGGCACGCCAGGCCCGTATCTGGCAGGACAACTTCGGCTTTGCCGATTCGATCGCCGTCAACCTGCCGAACCGGATGTTCGAGCGCACCGACCTGGTCGAATACATCCACGCCGCCGTCACCCGCTGGGGCGTGCCACATCACGCCATCGAACTCGAGATCACCGAAACCGGCCTGATGAAGGACCTGCAGAACGTGATCCCGTCGCTGCACCGCCTGAACGAGATCGGTGTCGAGATCTCGATCGACGACTTCGGTACCGGCTACTCGTCGCTCGCCTACCTGACGACCCTGCCGATCAGCGAACTCAAGATCGACCGCAGCTTCGTGCGCGACCTCGGCATCACGCCGCAGAGCTCGGCGGTCGTCACCGCCATCATCGCGCTGGCCCGGTCGCTGGGCTTGCGGGTGATTGCCGAGGGCGTCGAGAACCTGCGCCAGATGGAGGTGCTGCACCGGCTCGGCTGCGGCGTGATGCAGGGCTTCCTGTTCAGCAAGCCGCAACCGCCCGAGGACATCGAACTCTGGCTGCAGCGGACCATCCTGACGCGCAAGGCGTCGTGGATGCGTCAATCAGACGCCAGCGACGCCGAGCGGGCGCTGACGGCGCAAAACGCTCGCGCCCGGCGGCTGCCGCTCGGTTGACCGCGGCGC
>CAXTDH010000138.1:1344-7643 GCA_964242405.1 uncultured Rhizobacter sp.
CCGTCCCGGCCGCCATGCAGCAGCACCCTCCGGCATCGATCGACGGCCCGGCGCTCGCGGCGTTGATCGACCGGATCGTTCGCGGTGTCGAGCGCGGCGGCCGTCACTGGACGGCGGCGCGGCGCAAGGACGGCCTGCGGCGGGTGCTGGACGGCAGCCGCGCCGACGCCGCCCGGCTGCAGCAGCGACTGTCGCAGCTGGTGTCGAGTTGGGAGACCGATGCCGACGATCCGGTCACCGACACCGGTTTCGCCGAGCTGGAAGCCGAGTCGGTGACCGGGGTGGCCGTCGATTCGTCGCCGAGCGAGCCCACGTCGTCGTCGGCCGACTGGCTGGGCGTGTTCGACCCCTTGGGCGAGACCCTGCGCACCGCGTTGCCACCGCCGGCTCCGGCTCCGGCTCTCGCGACGGGCACCAGCACAGGCACAGGCACAGGCACCAGCACAGGCGCGGGCACGGGCACGGGCACGGGCACCCGTCATCCGCTCGAAGACGAGCTCGTCCTGCTGGCGGCCCGTTTGCGTGCCGAAGGCCCGTCACCGGAGACGGCCCTGGCGTTTCGGGCCTTCTGCGAGCGGGCCGGGCCGGTGTTGCAGCACCGCCATCACCTCGTCGATCAGCTCGGCAAGCTCTGTCTGGAACTGACTGCCAGCCTGACCGACCTGGCCGAAAACGACAGCTGGGCGCAGGGCCAGTGCCGGGCGATGCAGTTGAAGATCGAGGAGGGCCTGACGGCACGCGGCGTGCGAGCCGTCGGCGAACTGTTGCGCGACACCCGGCAGCGCCACGGCCGGTTGCGCGTCGAACGCGAGAACGCGCGGGAGGCGCTCAAGGGCCTGATCGGCCGGATGCTCAGCGAGCTCGACGAACTCGGCTCGCGCACCGGTAACTTCCACGACAGCGTCGGCCGTTATGCCGAGGTCATCGAGCGGGCCGACTCGCTCGAGAGCCTGGCCGGTGCGGTTCGCGAACTGGTCGAGGAGAGCCGGACGGTGCAGGGCCTGGTGCAGCAGACGCAGGCGCGGCTGCAGGGCGAGCACGGCCGGGCGAGCCAGCTCAGCCAGCGGGTCGCGGCCCTTGAGGACGACATGCGACGGCTGTCGGACGAGGTCTCGACCGACCAGCTGACCCAGATCGCCAACCGGCGCGGCCTGCTGCAGGCCTTCGACACCTTGCGGGCCGAAGCATCGGGGCCGGACACGACGCTCTCGATCGGCCTGCTCGACATCGACAACTTCAAGCACCTGAACGACCGGCTCGGCCATGGTGCCGGTGACGAGGCACTGAAGTCGCTCGCGGCGGTCGTCAGCAAGACGCTGCGCCCGACCGACCGGGTGGCCCGCTATGGTGGCGAGGAATTCGTCGTCCTGCTGCCCGGGACGCCGGCGACCGAAGGTCAGCAAATCCTCACCCGCCTGCAGCGGTCGTTGACCGGCGGCCTGTTCCTGCACGAGCAGGAGACGGTGTTCGTGACGTTTTCAGCCGGTGTCACCGCTTATCGACCGGACGAGCGCATCGAAGAGGCGCTCGAACGCGCCGATCAGGCGCTTTACCAGGCCAAGCGGACGGGCAAGAACCGGACTTGCCTGCAGTGACTCGGCAGTCCGCGTTCCTCGGGTTCGCTGCCGGGCTGTCGCCCCAGGGCGCTAACAGCCCTTCAAATTGTCGATGCTGCCGCCCACTTTCTGGGCGAGCAGGGTAGTGACGGCCTCGCGGTCGCTGAGGCGGCGGGCCTGGGCCAGCTTGCTGGCCTCGGTCGCCTGGGATTCGAGCGTGGCGCGGGTGGCATGGCCGCTGCAGGCCAGCAGGTAGACCACGCGGCGTGAACTGCCGAGCGTGGCACCGCTCTGCGAGGCGACCCTGGGGCCCAGCAACATCAGCTCGTCATAGCTCATGCCCACCTTGGGCGCCACGTCGTCGAGGCCCTTGCTCTCCGGGCGAGCCACGAAAAAAAGCGCGACGAAGACGATCGCGACGCCCACGCCGGTCACGGTCGCTACATGTTTCATCATTCCAGGCTCTCCCGTGTATCGCATCGCTCGCCAGACCGCCAGTGTGACCGACCCGGGCCGAGCCTGCCAGCGGCGGGTGACAATCGATCCACCGAACGACCGAGATTCCGACGGAGACCGACCCGTGACCAAGATCCTGATTCTCAACGGCCCCAATCTCAACCTGCTCGGCACCCGCGAACCCGCGGTCTACGGCAGCGCCACGCTGAGCGACGTCGAGGCGATGCTTCGCCAGCAGGCGGTCGAGCTCGGCGCCGAACTGGATTTCCTGCAGAGCAACCACGAGGGCGTGCTGATCGACCGCATCCATGCCGCCCGGCTCGACGGCACCGCGTTCATTCTCATCAACCCGGGTGGCCTCACCCACACCAGCGTGTCGCTGCGGGACGCGTTGTCCGGCGTCGCGATTCCCTTCGTCGAGGTCCACATCTCCAACGTCCACAAGCGGGAGGCGTTCCGTCACCACTCCTACCTGTCGCAGGTGGCGGAGGGCGTGATCGCCGGGCTCGGCATCGGCGGCTATTCGGCGGCGCTGCGCTTCGCCTGCGAGCGATTGCACGCCGGTTCGTGAAAATGTCTGTAAAGCCGCGGTAGCGGGGTCATCCGAAGCCGGCGTCGACGGGTTATCAGGCAATGGATGTCCGATAACCGGGTACCGAATCAGGAGACGCTCGATGCTGGACTCAATTGTGAAACTGCCGTCGGTGCTGCGGGTCGGCCGGGTCGTCGGCCTGGCCTTGTTCGTGGCGGCGGGGCTGTCGGCCTGCATCGTCGTGCCCGCGCAGCGCCGCACCGTGTATGCCGAACCGAACTACGGGCCGCCGATGGCGGTGGTCGAAGTGGCGCCGCCTCCGCCGTATGCCGAAGTGATCCCGCCGCCGCCGTTCGGCGGCGCCGTCTGGATCGGCGGTTATTGGGGCTGGTCCGGTGGCCGTCACCAGTGGATGGGGGGTCACTACGAGGCCGGGCGCGCCGGTTATGGCTGGCGCCCGCACCGTTGGGCGCAGGTCAACGGCAGCTGGCATCTGCACGGCGGCGGCTGGGAAAGGCGCTGACGTTCGCGGGGGCGCCGGGCGCCGGCGCCGGCGCCGGCGCCGTGCTGCGTCGCGACCACGATCGCAAGGCGCAGCGCCGTCCCGTCAGCCGCCCTGCAGCGCCTCGAACACCGCGGCGGTGGTGTTCACCGCATGCTGCGCGACCTGCGCCGGGTTGCCGGCGAGCACCGTCAGCGGATAGGTGCCCGACACCACGCCGCCACAAGCGATTTCCACCGCCCGCACCTCGGGAGACAAGCCCTCGACGGCACTCGCCAGGCAGTGCACCACTGAGCTGAAGCCGGTGTCGGCGAACAGCTCTTCGCCGTCGTCGACGACCCGGTATTCGTAGACATCGTCGGTCCGGTGCAGGTCGATGCGAACGATCATGGTGGCCTCCTTTTGTTTCTCCGGCTGGCAGCGCCTGCGGCCGACGATCGATTCTCGTCGACCGATTCGGCATCTGCAGGTAGGCTTCGCCCGTTCGGGCCTTCCGCCCGCGAAGGCTTCGATGACGGCTCTCCCACCTGCAGCACCGCGTCCGGCGACCACCCATCCGGTGGCCGGCGCACGCGCCTTCCGCGTCCACGGCAGCCGTGACGGCAAGCCCTTCGCCGGCAGCGACTGGGTGGCCGAGGAGGTGCCGGTCGCTTTGGAGTTCAACGGCGTCTCGCACGCGGTGATGCTCGCCACGCCCTGCGATCTGGAAGATTTCGCGCTCGGCTTTTCGCTCGCCGAAGGGTTGATCGCCGACCCGAGCGAGCTGTACGGCGTCGACGAAGAGGCCAGCGCGTCACCGTTCGGCATCACCCTGCGCCTGGAGGTGGCGAGCGCCGCATTCGCCCGTTTGAAGGACAGGCGCCGCTCGCTCGCCGGGCGGACGGGCTGCGGCCTGTGCGGCACTGAAAGCCTGCAGCAGGTCGCCCGGGCCCTGCCGCCGGTCGCCGGCAACCTGCGGACCACCGGCTCGGCGATCGCCGCGGCGATGGCGGAGCTGGCGACCTTGCAGGCCTTGCAGCGCCTGACCGGCGCGACCCATGCCGCTGCCTGGTGCAGCGCGGCCGGCGAGGTCCGGTATCTGCGGGAGGACGTCGGCCGACACAACGCGCTCGACAAGCTGATCGGTGCGCTGGCGCGGGCCGGCGTCGACGCCTCGGCCGGCTTCATCGCCGTGACCAGCCGGGCGAGCTTCGAGATGGTGCAGAAGGCGGCGATGGTCGGCGTCTCGCTGCTCGCGGCCGTCTCCGCGCCGACGGCGCTGGCGATCGTCACTGCCCAAGCGGTCGGCCTGACGCTGGTCGGCTTCGCCCGGGAGAACGACCGGGTTGTCTACAGCCACGAAGCGCATCTGTCGGGCGACTGACAGCGCATCTTTCGGGCGACTGACAGCGCGGCCGTTGGGCGACCGACGCCCCCTTTGTCGAGGTGCTGGCGCCCGGGCGGCCAGGCGCGCTGGCGCCCGCCGCTCAACCGGGCGGTTGTGTCGCTCGCGAGCGCAACCCCCAGTTCCACAAGGCCTGCGACGGCAGGGGCAGGACCAGGAACCAGTGCTCCAGGATGGCCAGGCTCAGCAGCGTGCCGGCGAAGGTCATCGACGTCGCCTCGAAAGGGCCGACCCGATCGGCCGCCGCCGCCTGCCACAGCAACCAGGCGAACCAGCTCGAGGCCAGCACCGACACCGGGAACAGCGCGTTGGTGCGCGCCCGCCGGAAGTAGCTCTGCAGGTATTTCAGGTGCGCCGGCAGGAACGCTTCGCTCAGGTTGCGGACGCCGAGAAATACGTTCAGCTTGGCGCTCTGGCGCATCGTCCAGAGGATGACGAAGGTGGCCAGGCCGGTCGGGTTGTCGCCGCTCCAGGTCGCGGCGAGCACCGCCAGGCCGAGCACGATCAGCGCGAGTTCATGGTGCAGCAGCGTCTGCAGCGCATAGCCGGCGCGTCGCCAGCCGAGCGCGCCGGCCGGGCAGGGCGTGCGCCGCGGGCCGGTGACGTAGCCGAGCAGGAAGGCGATCTCCTGCCACGCCCAGACCATCACCGCGCAGCTGAAGGCGAGGTAGGCGCCGGTGATGCGCACGTCGTCGCGCGTCGCGGCCAGGCCGACCAGTGCCAGCCCGAGCAGGATCGTCGCGCAGCCCATCGTCCACGGATGCGTGGCGCGCGGCAGGCCGTTCAGGTACAGGATCGCGCCGGTGCTGAACCACCACACGAACAGCGTGAAGACGATCGGCAGGAGGTAGGTGGTCGACACGGCGGGGCGCCTACCAGGTCGGCGCCAGACGGGCGTCCTGCGGCAAGGCGTTCGGGCGGGCCGGCAACAGGAACAGTCGGGCGAAGGTCAAGGCCGCCGCGACGCCGCAGCCCGCCCGCTGCAGGCCGCCGACGACCTTGCCGACCGGACCCGTCCGAGCCGCGGCAGTGCTGCTCGCGACCGAGAGGCGCCGCAGCCGCTCCAGACCGGCACGAAAGCGCGGGTCGTCGATGGCGAGCGTCAGCGGGAACACCTGCTTCGTGATGTCCGACGTGATGCGAAAGACGGTGTAGTCGTACTCGGTCGCGTCCAGCCCCATCGCGGCGTGCATCTCGGGGCGCTGATGGTCGCGGACGTACATCGTCGCGAACACGGCCAGCACGAAGAAGCGGATCCAGAGCTTGTTGACGCCGCGCAGCAGCTGTGGGTTGGCGCGCAGCAGCAGGGCGAAGGCGTCGCCGTGGCGGAACTCGTCGTTGCACCAGCGCTGGAACCACTTGAAGATCGGGTGGAAGCAGAGTTCCGGGTGGCGCTCGACCTGTCGGTAGATGGCGATGTAGCGGGCGTAGCCGATCTTCTCGGAGAGGTAGGTGGCGTAGAAGATGAACTTCGGCTTGAAGTAGGTGTAGGCCTTGGTGCGCTTCAGGTTGCCGAGGTCGACGCCGAGGCCGAAGTCCTTCAGGGCCTGGTTGATGAAGCCGGCGTGGCGCGGCTCGTCGCGCGCCATGTAGCTCATCAGCTGCTTGATGTCGGGGTTGGTGACGTTCTTCTTGATCTCGTTGTAGAGCACGCAGCCCGAGAACTCCGACGTGATCGAGCTGATCAGGAAGTCGAGGAACTCCTGGCGGATCTCGTCGGGCAGGGCCTTCACTTCCTCGCTGAAGGCGCCGTCGCGCTGGAAGTGGTCGTGGTTGTTGTCGCCCTCGTACTCCAGCATCATCTTGTCCCACTCGGCGCGCACGGGGGCGACGTCGAGGCGGTCCATGGCGGCGTAGTCGGTGCTGTAG
>CAXTDH010000139.1:0-7640 GCA_964242405.1 uncultured Rhizobacter sp.
GGCAGGCGGTGCGTGTCGGCCGCGGCCAGCTCCGCGCCGCCGGCGCCCGCCACCAGGCGCCGCTCCGGCAGCACGAAGCGGTAGGGCGCATCGTCGTCGCCGCTGTAGTCGAACTGCAGCTGCCGGCCGTCGCCGGAGGCGCGAAAGTTCTCGAGACGGCCGCTGAAGTCGGCGATCGGCGATGCCTGCCGGCCATGCCAGATGCCGGCGGCGTCGAGCAGGCCCCAGGCCGGCCCGGCACCGGCCACCAGCAGGCCCGGCGGTGTTGCTTGCAGCTGCATGACGACGCCACGTGTCGTCGCCACGTCGCGCGGGGCGCCGCGGCCGGCTGCCGGCCAGCGGCGCACCTGGAACTGCCGGCCCTGCCGCCAGGCGCCCGCCGCATACAGCTCGCTGCCGTCGGTGCTCCAGGCGACGCTCTGCAGGCCGCCGCCGCCACGCACCGCGTCGGCACCCGCTGTCTCGGCGACGGGTGCCAGCCGTTCGCCGTCGAGGATGCTGACGCGCGGGCTGTCGTAGTAGCCGACCGCCAGCTCGCGACCGTTCGGCGAGAACGCGATCCCGACGGGCTGCCGGCCTCCGGGCGCGGCCACCTGCACGAGCTTCAGCAGGCCGCCGGCCTGCGGTCGGAACAGGCGCAGCTGGCCGTCCCAGCTGGTCAGCGCGAGCCGGTTGTCGGCGCTCCAAGCGGCACCGTAGCTGGCCGCGCCGGCGGCTGCCGCGAGGGCGCGCGGACGGGCGCTCGCCCAGTCCCAGACGCGCACGCCCTGGCCGCTGCCGAGGGCCGCGGCGAGCCAGCGGCCGTCGGGGCTGAAGGCCAGGTGGTTGACGGTGCTCGGCAGGCCGGCGAGGCGCAGCTTGAGGCGGCCGGTGGCGCGGTCGAACAGGTACACGGCGCAGGCCGAATGCCAGCTCCAGCCCGTCCAGCCGGCGAGCGCGACGGTGGCGCCGTCGGCCGTCATCGCGACCGCGAACAGCTTGCCTTCGTTGCCTTCGCCGACCGGCGGCCGCAGTTCGCGCAGCAGGCCGCCGCTCGCGACATCCCAGACGCGCGCCGTCTTGTCGTCGCTGGCGGTGACCGCGTAGCGGCCTTCGCGATCGGCCGCGATGCGCTTGATGACGGCCGTGTGCATGCCGGCGTCGATGCGCAGCTGCGGCTCCGCGCTCGGGGCCGCAGCCGGGGCGGCGGCGGCAGCGCTGGCGCCGAGCAGGAGCAGCGGCAGGAGCCGGAACAGCAGCAGGAGCCGGAACGGCGGCGGGAGCAGGACCAGGAGCAGCGGTAGGGTCGGGATCGAGCGCAGCGGCAGGAGCGAGCGCATGAGTAAAACCAGAGACGCCGCCGGCACCGCCCTTCGCACCCGCACGGCCAGCCGCAGCAGCGCCGCGACCGCGACCGCGACCACTGCAGGGTCACACGAAGCCCGCGCCGAGCCACTGCACATCCGGCCCAAGCGCATCCCGCGGTCCATCGTGTGTGCCTCCGTACCCACGACCATCAGCCTCCTGATTTTACCGGCGCCCGCGCCTGCGCGCCGCTGCCAAGGCCGGCGTGCATTGCGGTTTCTAGGGGGTGACTGACCCAGGACGATCACATACGATTCCGCCGGAGGGAGGAAGGCGTCTGCCGCCTTCGCCCGGTCGTGGTCGGCGTTCGCTCGGCTCGAACGCTTTTAGCGGGCAACAACGATGCGCCAGTTCCAGTGTATCGACGTCGTCGCGGTGCGGTGCCGCTTTCGATGGGCTGTGACGGCCCGAGGCGGCCTGCTCGGCGCGACGGTGCTCGCGCTGGCGGCTTGCGGCGGTGGTGGAACCAACGGTGGCGGCACGGGCAAAACCTACCTCAGCGTCGATGCCAGCGACGCCGATGGCGATGCGCTGCACTACCAGTGGCGTGTCACCTCGGGCAGCATCGACAACCGCGACTCGAAGGAAGCGGTGTGGACGATGCCCGACGGGCCGGGCCTGCACTTCGCCTATGTGATCGTCTCCGACGGCCGCGGCGGCTATGCCGAGCAGCAATACGCGGTCGGCACCGATGCGCTGGGCACCGAGGCGGCGCAGCCGGTGGCACGCCCGTTCGCTGCGCGCACGTCGGCTGCCTTCACGCCTGGAATGGCCCGCATCAGCGTCGTCGACGACCGTGCGCCCGACTTCCGGGTCTCGGGCAGCGCCACCCAGACGGCCCAGCGGACGCTGTACCTGCCCGATGTCCGCGTGCGGGCCTTGTCGGCGGTCGACAACTCCGAACTGGCGGTGGCGAGCACCGACCTGTTCGGGCAGGTGGCCCTGCCCGATCTGCCGAACGCGCGACTCGAGTGCACGCTGCCGCAGGGGCCGGGCGTGCGGCCGTGCGGCTCTTTGCCGGCCGATCTGCCGGCCCTCCCGGTCGCCGGCCAGTTGCTGTCCCGCGAGGCCGTCAACTCGCCGGCGCGCAACCTGCGCCTGTTCGGCCATGTGGCGCTCGCGGACGGCGCGATGTGCGGCCTGCAGAACGCCTTCGCCGGCCTCGAGACGACCGCCACGGTGCAGCTGCTCGCGCGCGGCGGTGCCCCGATCGGCAACCCGGTGCGCGTCAACGCCTATGGCGATTACGCGCTCGACGCCGCCGTCGCCGTCAATGCCGATCTCGACCTGCGGGTCCGCTGCGAGGGCAGCGATGCCACCGTGCCGGTGCCGCGCGGGCCGGCGGGCTACCTGGCCACCGCCCCGCAGGAGTTGTCGTACGTGGTGCCCAATGCCCGGCCGCTGATCCGCAAGGTGGTGGCCAACGGGCCGGACGGCAACGTACGGGGGCAGATGGTGCAGCTGCAGGCGCCCGGCTCGCCCTCCGATGCGCTGCCGGGTGGCGACCGCTTCCTGACCTACAAGGGCCGCGACACGGCGTTGAGCGCCTGCATGTACTACCGGTCCATCGGCGCCGTGGCCAGTTGCGGCGCCGATGGCCAGCCCGCCGGCGCCATTACTTTCGACGACTGGAAGCGCGCCCGCAAGCTCGCACCCTACACCGGCGCCAACGTCGAGGTGCGCGCCACCTACATCAACCGCGTCGACCTGAACCTGGTGCGCCGCATGGTCGCGACCCGGGTCGATGCCAACGACATCTCGTTCTACGTCTGCAACCATCCCGGCCCGCTGACCGACAACCAGGCCGAGGTCGATCAGGTCGTCGACACCGCGCTCCGCGACCAGGCACAGGTGGCCTGCGTGGCGATGGAAAACACCGTCTCGCCCGGGGCCAACGGCAACCAGCCGTTCACCAAGTTCCTGACCTTCGCGCCCGATGGCCGTCTGCTGGCGTCGATCAATCTCGACGGCCGGGGCGAGAAGTACATGCCCGGCGCCTGCGTGGCGTGCCATGGCGGCGGCCAGTACGCCGGCCACTTCGGCGAGCGCGGCGAGCCCTCGCCGATGCTGGGCGCGAGCTTCCTGCCCTTCGACCTCGGCAACTACCGGTTCTCCGGCAACCCGCAACTCACCGAGGCGGCGCAGGGCGACGCGCTGCGGGCGCTGAACCTGCTCGTGCGCGATACCTTCGGCGGCGCGGCCAGCGCGACCACCCGGCTGATCGACGGCTGGTACCCGACGGCCAGCAGCGCGATGCGCAAGGACTATGTGCCGCCGCTCTGGAACACTGCCGTCGCCGACGATCGCGCCTTCTACCTCGGCGTGATCGCCCGCTCGTGCCGCACCTGCCACGTGGCGATGAAGCCGACGGCCGACTGGGACAGCCTGCGGCCGCCGGCCGGCGGTTCCCATGTCTGCGGCGGGGGCACCGACCTCGAGGTCAACGGCTCGATGGCGAATTCGCTGGTGACGCTCAATAGTTTGCTGGGCCGCGCCGACAGCGACCCGCAACTGACGCGCCTGATGTCGACCTATCTCGGCTGCGCACGGGCCGCCGAGGACCCGGCCTACGCGCGGCGCTGAGCCATGCGGTTGCTTGACACCTTGCGGGTGACGGCTTGCCGGGCCGCGATTTTTTCGTGTCACCGGCGCCTGGGTGGCTGGGTGCTCGTCGTCATCGCCTGCGGGTTCGGTAGCGCGCAGGCGCTCGACGACTACGCGGCCGCCTGCAGCAGTGGTTGCCACGGCGGGCCGCCGCCGAACAGCCACCTCAACATCGTCGAGCAGGGGGGCGATGCGGCCGACAGCGATGCTCTGAAAAAGCTGATCGACGACAAGAACGCCGCGTACACCGGCCAGACGCCGCCGCTGCCGCCACCCATGCCGGCAGGCCTGACGAGCCGCACCGATGTCGACTGGGAGGGCATCCTTGCCTATCTGCGCGAAGTGCGCAACGGCCGGCTGGGCAGCAGCTCGTACAACTTCGGAAACCGGAGGATGAACAGCTCGAGCAGCGTCGATGTGCTCGTCACCAACCGCCGCAGCGAGGACGTGACGCTCGACATCCAGAACGTGCCGACCGGCTTCACGCAGGCGCTCGTTCCTGCCGGCGCCAACTGCGTGACCGGCGTGACCGCGAACTCCAGCTGCACACTGCGGATCACCTTCCAGCCATCCGCGGAGCAATCGTACGGCGGCACCCTCCAGATCAAGCTGGTCGGAACCCAGGTTTCGTCGCCGGTGCCGCTGGACTTCGCCGTGTCGGGTGCCGGCATCGCACCGCATCTGGTCGTGGCCTCGTCGATCGGCCTGAACTCGAAAGTCAATGAGAGCGCGAGCGCCACCCTCCTGCTGCGCAACACCGGTCAGGCGCCGCTGGCGGTAGCGTCGATCATCCCGATCGCGAGCGACGAGCCGGCGACCAGCCGGCCGGCGCTGTTCACCGTCGTCGCCGCAGCGCCGGCGGATAACCCGTGCGCGTCACTGCCGCCCGTCGTCATCCCGGCGGCCAGCCAGTGCACGGTGGGCATCGCCTACACCAGGCCGCTAACGCCGCCGGCGCGGCCCACGCGTTCCACGGCGGTCCTGCGCATCACGAGCGATTCCGGGCTGGGGGCGGGTGGCAGCGTCACGAAAGACGTCGCCGCGGCGTGGGGTGGCACGTCGATACCGCTGCCCGGTGTGGCGCTGTCGATCGATCCGGCGCGGTCCATCGACTTCTCGCCGCCCGGCACCGACGGCCTGTCGACGGGCGAGGTGCTGGTCGGTGATTCGGTCGCCCAGTCGTTCACGATCCGCAACGGCGGCGCGGCGGCTTCAAGGCTGAAAATCGGTCGCGTCACGCTCGCCAATACGGCCGAGGGCGACTTCGCCGTCAGCGAGGATTGCACCACTCCACCCTCGCGCGAGCTGGTCGCGGGCGGCCCTGGCAACCTGTGCACCGTCACGCTGACCTTCGCACCGAAGGCACCGCCGGCGCGACGCAACGCGAGCATCACGATCGCCTCGACGTTCCCGGAGGTCGAGGAAAACGACCCCACGGCGACCTCGCTGGCAGTGCCGGTGGACGTCGCCTTGTCGGGCTACGGCTACCTGCCGCTGTCGCTCGGCCCGCCGCCGCCGTTGCTGCGACACGCCGTCCGCGGCGTCTACCGGCCGACGCACATCGTGCTCGCGAACACCGGCGTGCAGCCGCTGCAGGTGAACGAGCTGCGGCTCGCCGGCGCCGGCTTCACGATGACCGACAACTGCCCGCGCGCGCCGGCCGCCTTGCCGCCGCCGCCCGACCCGGGGCCGTCGACGAACCCGGCGACCCAGTGCGCCATCGATGTGAGCTTCGACCCGGCCGCCGTCGGCTCGTATGCGGCGACATTGACGGTCGTGACCAACGCCCCGGGCTCGCCTCATCAGCTCGTCATCTCCGGCGAAGGCACGGCGTCGACACCGCCGGTGCTGGAATGGCAGGGCGCGGCCGGCGTCGTCGACCAGGGCACCGTGATGCCGGGCCAGACGTCCGACCCGCCGCGGGTGCTGCGCCTCTACAACCGCGGGCCGGGCCGTGTCGAGGTGTCGCTGCTGAACGCGATCGGCGAGCGAGCCGGCGAGTTCGGCCTGACGCCGTCGACCGCCGCCGGCGCCTGCCCGGCCTATGTGTCCGGGCAACCGACGTTGCCATTGCTGATCTACGACAACGAGTTCTGCGACATCCTGGCCACCTTCTCACCCACCGCGCCCGGCCTTCGGCAGGCGACCGTGCAGGTGGTCTCGAGCGGCACCAACCCGGCCGCGCTCGCCCTGCAGGGCACCGGCGCCGCGGTACCGGCCGCGCCGCTCGAAGCGTCGACGACGCTGCTGATGTTCAGCGGCGTGCAGCAAGGCAGTCATTCGGTGCCGCAATCGCTGGTCCTGCGCAACAACACCGCGACGACGCTGCGCGTCATGCGGATCGTCGTCGGCGACGGCTTCGAAGTCACCGGCGGCGGCTGTGCGGCGGTGCCGTTCGATCTGGCCGCCGGCGCCGTCTGCACGATGAGCGTGCAGTTCGTGCCCGCCGACACCGGCACCATGACGACGTCGCTTTCGGTCTACACCGACGGCCGCGCCGAGCCGCTGCAGGTCCAGCTCGAAGGTGCCGCGGTGGCGAAACCGGATGCCAGCGGCGGGGGTTGTTCGCTCTCCGACGGCCGCAGCCCCTTCGATCCGGTGCTCTGGCTGTCGGTGCTCGCCGCCCTGGGCGTGTTGTGGCGGCGGGGTCGGCATCGGCTGCCTCGCCGGCGCCCTGACTGACGCTTCGGCCGGTGTCGGCGCTGCTGGCCCAGCCTTTGCCGCAGGCCGCACGAGTCGCCATCGTGCTGCTTCTGCTGGCACCCATCGCCGAGGAGCTGATCTTCCGCGCCGGCCTGCAGGAGGCGCTTTTGCGGCGTGGCTGGGGCCCCGTCGCATCCAGCGTGCTGACCGCTTGCCTGTTCGGTGCGCTGCACGCGCTGGCGCGTTCGCTGACGCTCGGTTTCGCGGTACTGCCGGCCTCGCTGCTGCTCAGCGCCGTCTACCTGCGCTGGCGCCGGGTGGCACCTTGCATGGTGCTTCATTCAGCGCTGAACCTGGGCTGGCTGCTGCTCGGCCGGTGACGCGCCGCCCCCCTGTCCAAGCCCGGCCTGGGTGTTCAGAACCTCCAGCGCCCGCCGATGGCCACCGATATCCCCTTCGCCTGGCTGCGCACACGGTCGTCCAGGCCGAGCAGGTAGAGGTCGGTGACGCTGTCGTAGGCGTAGACGTAGCCGAGGGTCGTCGACGTGTGCTTGCGGTCGACGGCCGGCCCGGTCGTCTTGGCGTAGCCGATCTGCGCCACCACCGAGCCCGGGCCGAGCGGCACCGAAACGCCGGCCGACGCCAACCGGCTGCGCACCTCCAGGCCGTGGTCGTTGCTGCCGCTGAGCAAGCCGAACACGGTGGCGAAGCCGAAGTTGTAGGTGCTGCCGAGTTGCAGGGTGGTCTCGTCGGTGGCCGGGTCGATGCCGTTGTCGACATGCACCTTCTGCGCCGACAGGGCCACCGCGAACAGGCCCTGCGAATAGACCAGGCTGCTGCCGGCCAGGTCGCCGGTATCGCCGAACCGGCCTCGGGCATACATGAGGTTCAAGGTCGCGCCTTCCCAGTTGGGCGAGGTGTAGCCGACGGCGCGATTCCAGTAGACATCCTGCTGCACGCTTTCGAGATTGCCGCTCAGGAACATCTGGCGAACGGCCGGCGAGAACGCGGTCGAGTTTCCGAGCGCGTTGAATCGCACGGTGCTGTCG
>CAXTDH010000140.1:0-7638 GCA_964242405.1 uncultured Rhizobacter sp.
AATTGGTCGCTTCGGCCTCCTTGACCGGCCTCGCCCATTCGCCGGTGAAGATGACGGTGCAGGTGATCTTCGGGTAGACCGAGCGGGCGCCCATGGTGAAGGCATTGATGTTCTTGACCACCTGCGGAATCGGCTTGGCCGCCACGAAGCCGATCTTTTTGGACTTGCTCATGTGGCCCGCGACCACGCCGTTCAGGTACTGGCACTCCTCGACGTAGCCGAAGTAGCTGCCGGTGTTCTTCGGGTTCTTCTCGGTCCAGAGGCCGCCGCAATGCGAAAAGCGGACATCCGGGAACTTCGGCCCGACGGCCAGCACGTGTGGATCGAAGTAGCCGAAGGAGGTCGGGAACAACACCTTGGCGCCGTCCTGCTGGATCATGCCGGTCATGGTCTTCTGCACGGCCGTGGTCTCGGGGACGTTCTCTTCCTCGACCACCTTGATGCCGGGCATCTTCTTCAACTCGGCAGCGGCCTGCGCCTGCGCCTGGTTGTAGCCGAAGTCGTCGCGCGGGCCGACATAGATCACGCCGACGGTCATCGGCTTGTTCTGGGCAACCGCGAGCGTCGACGCCCAGGGTGCCAGCGTGGCGAGCGATCCCGCCGACAGCTGGGCCAGCGCACGGCGGCGGCTCGAATCGATCTGGTTCCTGACGGTCATGCGGATCCCCGGTTGGTCTGTGCTGAGAAGATGATGGGCGGCGGTGCGCAGGTCTGGTGCACCCGCTGGTATACCAAGCCCGAGATGCAAGCTGTATGCCACTGGCGTCTGCGGTCGCTGGCCGAATCGAACCTCACCGGTCGAGGCTCAAACCCGGGCACGCGATCGGGCCTGCTGCAGCGTGTGCAGGGTGATCTTGCGGACCTCGACCTTGCTCTGATCGATGTGCGTCTTCAAGAGCAGCTGCGCCTGCTCCGTCTTGCGCTGGATCACCGCCCTGAGAATCTTGGCGTGCTCGGCATAGGTCGCTTCGACGCGATCGGGGCGGGTGAAATCGAGGCGCCGGATGATGCGGATGCGCTCGGTCACGTCCCAGTGCACGCGCGCCATCTCTTCGTTGCCCGCAGCAAGCACCAGCGTCGCGTGGAAGGCCTCGTCGTGAGCGCCGACGATCCGGCCGTCGGTCAGGCGTTCGGCAGGGGGCACCAACCAGATCTCCTTGAGTGCCTCGAGCTGGGGCGAGCGCTCCACGCTGGCGCACAGCCGCGAAACGCTCGCCATCTCGAGCACCACCCGCAAATCGTAGAGCTGCTCGAGCCGCCCGAAATCGATCGGCAGGACGAACCAGCCGAGTTTCGGCTCGACGCCGAGAAAGCCGTCGTTGCGCAGCCGAAACAGCGCCTCGCGCACCGGCGTCCGGCTCATGCCGAGCCGTTGCCCGAGTTCGGCTTCCGAAAACCGGTCGCCGGGGATGAGCTCGAAGTCGTGGATTCGTGCCTTCAGGATGTCGTAGACCTGATCGGCGAGCTTGCTGGCCCGGCCGGCCGGACTGGCAGGTTCCGGCACCGCAGCGGCCGTCACGGCGCCAGCAGGCTGACATGCGCCGCGACGATCTTCCAGCCGCCTTGGGTGAAGCGCACCCATGTCTGGCTCTGCCGGCCGATACGCGGGTCGCTCTCACGGTGGAACTCGGTCATGGCGGTCGCGAAATCCTGCCCATAGGTGGTGATGACCGTGTGCCGCAACGCCCGCGCCAGCCCGGTCGACGGACGCGAGCGGCGAAACGCGCGGATCGCCTCGATGCCGACCAGGTTCTCACCCACGCCGTAGCGGACCACCGCGTCGGCATGCCAGAAGTGCGCGTCCAGGGCGTCCAGGTCGTTGCTCACCAGCGCCTGCTCGTAGCGGTCGAAGGCGGCCTGGACCTCGGCGAGCACCCCGGGCAGGTTGATGGCAGGTGTCATGGCGGTGTGGCCGCGAAGCGGCCGACCGGCGCGCTGACCGTGCCGATCGCCTCCAGATGGCGGGCGACGCGCAATACCCTGTCCTCGCGCCAGGGCGCGGCGATCAGCTGCACGCCGATCGGCATCGTCTCATGGCAGCCCCAGACCGGCACCGTGCAAACCGGCAGGCCGATGCAGGAGATCGGCTGTGCCAACAAGCCCAATGCGGCGCGCGCCGGCATCCGACGGCCGTCGATCTCGAACCACTCGGTGCCGATCATGGGCGCGACCGTGGGCGTTGCCGGCGCGATCAGGATGTCGACGTCGCGGAACAGCCCGGCGGCCTGCAGCGCGGCCTGCCGACGGACGCGCTGGGCTTGCTGCACCCAGGCTGCCGGCAGCAAGGCGCCGGCGAGGAAGCGGTCGCGCGAGAGCGGCTCGAAATCATGGGCGCGGCTGCGCAGGTCGGGCAGATGGAGCGCGGCGCCCTCGGCGTTGGTGATGATGAAGGCGGCGGCCCGGGCGGCTTCGGCATGCGGCCATTCGATGATGCGGGTGGCGCCGAGCGCCTCGGCGATGCGGGCGACGGCGGCTCGCGCGTCGGGCCCCGCCTGCTCCTGGAAGTAGCCGCCGAGAACACCGATGCGCAGGCCGCCGACGCCGCCGCCGACATCGAAGTCGGCGACAGCGACAACGTCGGCGTCGAGGCGGTCGGCGGTCGGCTCGCGAGCTCGCAGCGCGCAGGCGGGGTCGCGGCTGTCGCTCCCCTGCAAGGCGTCGTAGCAGGCGGCCAGGTCGGCGACCGAACGGGCGAAGGGGCCCAAGTGGTCGAGGCTCGCGACGAAGGGGTAGCTGCCGTTGCGCGGCAGGCGGCCGTAGGTCGGCTTCAGGCCGAACACACCGCAGAGCGAGGCCGGTACCCGGATCGAGCCGTTGGTGTCGGACCCGAGCGTCAGCGGCACCTGGCCGGCGGCCACGGCAGCGGCGGAGCCGCCCGACGAGCCGCCTGCCACGCGCGCCGGGTCGTGCGGGTTGCGGGTCGGGCCGTCGTGCGAGTTCTCGGTGGTGAAGCCGTAGGCGTACTCATCCATGTTGAGGGCGCCGACGAGGACCGCACCGGCCGCCTCGAGCCGCGCGACGAGTGGGCCATCGACGCTCGCCGCCGGCCGGTCGCGTTCGATCTTCGAGCCGGCGCGGGTCGTCAGGCCGGCCACGTCGAAGAGGTTCTTGACGGCGAATGGCACGCCGAGGAGCGGCAGGTGGGCCAGCGCTGCCCGGTCGGCTGTGGCGAGGCCGGAATCGAGGCCGGCGGCACGCTGCAGCGCCCGGTCCGCCGTCAGGTCGGTGAATGCGTTGACGGTGCCGTCGGTCCGGGCGATGCGGGCCAGGCTCGCCTGTACGACGTCGACGGCGCTGAATTCGCCGGATCGCAGCGCCGCGGCGATGTGCAGCGCGCTGCCGTCCAGGAGCGCATCGGCGCTCATGGCAGATCGTCCGGGGCGATCGGCTCGAAGACGAAGGCCGGCTCGTCGTGCAGGGTCAGTGGCACCGCCATCACGGCCTCCGCCATGGATGCGGCCAAGGCGAAGTACCGCAGCACGCCGGGTCGGTGCTCGGCCGCAAGCGGCAGCGCGAGCAGCGCGGCCGTGGCGTCGACGTAGCGCTCCAGCACGTCGGCATCCACGGCCGGGCCGGTCGTTGCGGCGTCTGGCCGGCTCATCATGGGACCCGCCGGTGGGCCAGCCAGGCCCGCCATCCGCCGTGAGCACTGATGTCGTCGGCTCCAGCGACGGCATGCGCCTCGCACAGGAAGCCGTGCACGTGGTTGCCGTCGGCCAGCTCGATGGTGCCGAGGCCGAGCGGCGCCGGCACGAGGGCGAGGAAGGAGCCGACAGCTTGCGCCGGCATGTCCCAGACCTCGACCTCGATCGCGGCGCCGGAATCGGCGACTCGCACCAGCCCCGGCTTGAGCGGGACGGTGCCGGGGAGCGCGTAGAGCCGGTAGACCGGCGCTGTTTTCGTCGCGCGGCGCATCCGCGCGCCGCGTTCGGTGAGCTGGCCGTTGAGCGGCAGGCCGCTCAAATGGGCACCGACGACCACGAGTTGCAGCACGCCTTCGGTCGCCGGCCACGGCTCGGCCGGCTTGTCGTGCGGGCCGGAGGACGGTCGTTCCTCGACACGGCCGTCGGCGGGCGGTAACCGGGCGCCGGTGGCACCGAGTGGCAGGTCGAGGGATCGCTGCCAGCCGACGCCGAAACGCGCCAGCGCGGCATCGCCGGCCCCCGGGGCGATGAACGTCACGCCGAACGGCAGCCCGCCGGCTGTCATGCCGGCCGGCAGCGCCAGCGCGCACCAGCCGAGCAGGTTGACGAAGTTGGTGTACGTGCCGAGCTGTGCATTGACGCCGATCGGGTCGGCATCGACCTCGACATGGCGCGGATGGCCGGGCGCCGTCGGCACCATCAACAGGTCGACGCCCTGCCAAATCGCCGCTGCCTCCTTGCTCAGCTCGCGCAGGCGGTACAGGCCGCGAAAGGCATCCGTCGCGGAGAAGTCACGCGCTGCCTCGACCACCCGCCGGACCACCGGGTCGAGGGCGGCCGGGTCACGCTCGAGCAGGCCCTGGACGGCGGCATACCGTTCCGCCACCCAAGGGCCGCCGTAGAGCAGACCGGCCACGGCGTCCAGCGGCGTGAAATCGAGCTCCACGACTTCGTGACCGAGCCGGCGCAGGTGGACCAGCGCACTCGACCATGCGGGGCCGTAGCCGGCGTCGCCTGTAAATGAGCACTCGCCCGGTACGCCGACCCGCATCGTCTGCGGCAGGCAGGCGGGGCCGGTCGTGAAGGCGCTGAAGGCATCGGCCTCGTCGACGCCCTCGATCACGGCCAACACGACTGCTGCATCGGCCGCCGTCAGGGCGAAGATCGAGACGCAGTCGATGCTGCGACAGGCCGGTACGACGCCGCTCGTGCCGACGCGGCCGGGTGTCGGTTTCAGCCCGACGATGCCGTTGAACGCGGCTGGCACCCTGCCCGACCCCGCGGTGTCGGTGCCGAGCGCGAAGGCGACGTCTCCGCGGCCCACCGCCACCGCCGAGCCGGAGCTCGATCCGCCGCTGACCCGGCTGCGATCGAAGACGCTGCTGGGCCGGCCGTAGGGTGAGCGTGCGCCGACCAGGCCGGTGGCGAACTGGTCGAGATTCGTCTTGCCCAGGCACACCGCGCCGGCACGCAGCAGGCGCTCGACGACCTGGGCGTGGTGCGCAGGACGATAGGCATACGCCGGGCAAGCGGCGGTTGTCGCGAAGCCGGCGACGTCGATGTTGTCCTTGGCGGCGAACGGCACGCCGTAGAGCGGCATGTCACGCTGCAGCGCATGGCGGTCGCCGCCGAACGCCGTGGCGCGCTGCACCAGTTCCGCCAGCCGCATTTCGAGGCCGGCGGCATCGATCAACGAAATCCAGTTCTCTGCGGGGCTTTCGGCACGCAACCGTTCCAAGCGCCGGCCGAGAAGGTCGGCGAGACTGCAGCCGGCGGCATAGGCAGCACGCCAGTCGGCCAATGTGAGCAGTGTCGACTCGTTCATGCCACAGCTTGGTGCAAAGTTCGGGATGCTGGTATACCTGATGGTGTACGAGCATGAACCGTGCCGCTTCGAGAGCTGAGCGCGGCGTTGCGCCGTCAGGCGCATCGAAGCCGTGCACCTGCCTCGTCGAACGAGGTCGCCGGTTCTTCGAAAGCCATCGCCGCCGGCCTCGCCACAGGGCTCAACCAGGCGTCGGCTGCAGCGGCCGGGTCCATCGCCCGAAGCGCTTCGTTCGCCCACAAGTCGGCCGCGACATCGTCGAGGCGCGCCGGCTCGACCGACGGCCATTGAATCTGCAGCCGTTTCGACACCACCTCCATCCATTCGTTCGCTCGCATGCGTGTCTCCGAAGTCGACATGAGGGATACTGTATTTCCATCCAGTACCGTTTGCAAGGTGTTTGACTTCCTCGAAGGACCCACACGGCGACCGATTCTTACAACTGGACCTCGCCACGCCGTGGTCCGGCGCCCACCGGCGGCGACAATTTCCACCGTGTCTCCGAACGGACAACCCCATCATGCGTCTAAGCCGCCTCGTGCCTGAATCGTTTCTCGTCGCCATGGCGGCCTGGCTGGCATTGGCCGCGGCGCCTGCGGTACAGGCCGCTGGAACGACTGCCGTGACACCAGGCGCTGCGGCTGCATCCTCGGTCGCCGTGCCTTCGGTCACCGCCTCTTCCGTCGCTGCGACTTCCGGCACCGCACCCGCCTGGGCCGCAACACGGACGCAGGCGCACGCGCCGGCCTTCGAGGTCGCTGTCGACAACGGCGCGCTTCCCGACCGCGACAGCATTCCGATCGCCGTGACGCTGCAGCTGCGCGAGGCGGCTGCCCTTAACGCGCTGACCGAGCGCATCATTTCCTCCGGAGCGGCCACGCCCGCGTTGACGTCGCAACAGTTCCTGGACCGGTACGCGCCGACCCTCGCCCAGGCCGAACAGGTCGCGGCTCACCTGCGGGCCAGCGGCTTTCGGAATGTCGCCATCGCCGACAACCGGTTGCTCGTCACCGGCGACGGCACGCCCAGCCAGATCCGCGCGGCCTTCCAGGCGGATCTGCACGCTTTCGACGTTCGCGGTCGACGAGCCTTCGCCAACGTGACCGATGCCAAGGTGCCGGCGAATCTCGCCGACAGCGTGCTCGCAGTCATCGGCTTGCAGACCGTGCAGCTCGCGCACACCAACTCGCGCCGCGCGCCGGTCGTGGTGAAGCCAGGCGGCGCCGCCACGACCGACAGTTCGTCGACGCTGTCGATCGCCGGCGTCGCGCCGACGCAGTTCGCCCGCATCTACGGTGCAGACGGCCTGCCGTCGGCGGCGGCGTCGACCATCGGCATCATCACCCAGGGCAGCATGACGCAGACCCTCGCCGACCTGCGGACGGTTGCCGCGAGCGCCGGCTACCCGGCGCCGCCGGTCACGGTCGTGACGGTGGGCGCGGCGAGCAACGACACCTCCGGCGTCGACGAATGGAATCTCGACACCCAGACGGCGCTCGCCGCGGCGGGCGGCACCGTCAAGGGGATGGTGCTCTACACCGCCACGACCCTGAGCGACGCGAGCCTCACCGTCACCTACAACCGCGCCGTGAGCGACAACCTGGCGCGGGTGATCAACGTCTCGCTCGGCGAATGCGAGACGAGTGCGAACACGTCGGGCGTCCGCGCGTCGAACGACCAGATCTTCCAGGCGGCGATCGCCCAGGGTCAGACCTTCGCGTGCGCGTCCGGCGACTCCGGGGCCTACGAAGGCGTCGGCAGCACGCCGTCCCAGAGCTACCCGGCGACCTCCCCCTACGTCATGGCGATCGGTGGCACCACCCTCTCGACCAGCGGCGGCAACTGGGCCGGGGAAACCGCCTGGAGTTGCAGCGGCCCGGGCACCTGCCCGCAGAGCGCGGCGGGCGGCACGGGCGGCGGCGCCAGTCGAACCGAGCCTCCGGCGTCGTGGCAGACGGCCGCCGGGGTGCTGTCGGTCGCCGGCCGGCGCGGCGTACCCGATATCTCGTTCGATGCAGACCCCGCGAGCGGGGCGCTGATCCTCGTCAACGGCACGTACTCCCAGATCGGCGGCACCAGCCTGTCCGCGCCGCTCTTTACCGGCTTCTATTCGAGAATCCAGTCGGCGCACGGAAACTCGCTGGGCTTTCCGGCAGCGAGCCTCTACGC
>CAXTDH010000141.1:0-7599 GCA_964242405.1 uncultured Rhizobacter sp.
ATCATCGACTGTTCGTAGAGCAGGTCGGTGTCGTCCGGGAATTTCTGGTTCGCCTGGGCCAACACGCTGTTGGCATCGGCCCAGCGTTTGGCATCACGCAGCACCTGCGCCTCGGCCAGCAACTTGGCGCGCGCATCGGCGGGCGAGCGCTCCGGCACCTGCCGGATCAGGCTGCGGGCTTCGCTGATCTTGCCCTCGCGAGCGAGGAGCGAGGCGCGCCGCGTCTGCACTTCCAGGAAGCGCTTCGGATCGTCGATCTTCGCCAGCCAGGCGGCTGCGCCCGGCATGTCGCCTCGTTGTTCGGCAGCGCTCGCGAGCAGCATCCAGCCGTTGGCGAGCGCCTCCTCCTTGCTGACGGGCGCTGCCTCCGACGAACTGCCGGGCGACGCAGCTGCCACGACCGCCGGATCGTCGCTCGCCTGGACGATCGCGACATAGCGTTCGAGCGCCGACGTTGCCGCCTCGGGTTGGCGCAACTGCAGGTGCAGGGCGCCGAGAGTCAACCAGGCCTGGGCCATGTCGGGCGAGTTGCGCGTGAGAACGTCCAGCTGCGCGGTCGCCTCGGGGTACCGTTGGCGGGCCAGCAATGACCGAACATACGCCAGCCGCACGCCATTGCTGTCGGGCCGGGCCGTCAGTTGCTCCTCGATCACCTTGTCGGTTTCCGTCGTCGGCGGCAGTTCGAGCGCAAGGGCGGCGGGCGCTTCGGCCGCTGGATCGAGGGCGTGCATCGAAAGCGCGATCTGGGTGGCACGGAGGGTGTCACCCGCAGCGAGCCAGGCCCGGCCGACCGCGACCAGGGCAACGACGCGTGTCTCGGGCGCGTCCTGATACGGTTGCACCACTTTCTCGACCAGCGCCGCGGTGGCGGCCTTGTCGTCGCCTCGACTCATCATCGGCACGACCGAGGCGATCACCGACGGGCGTTGGGGCAAGGGCGTCGCTCTGATCAACGCCTGCATCGGCTCGACGGCGTCCGGACCGCGGTTGAGCGCCACCAGCAGCTGCACCTGGTACCGAAGTGCATCCAGCGAATCGGGGAGGACTTGACGCCAGCTCTTCACCGCCGCGAGGGCCTGATCCGCGGCATGGCCTTGCAGCGCGATTTGCGTGGCGTGCTGGAACAGCTGATCGTCCTTGGACCGCCGGGCAGCGTCGAGGATGACCTGATAGGCGGTACCGAGCTCTCCGGCACTGAGCTGCAATTCGCCGATCAACACCTCGTAGAACAGCGGCGCGTCGAGCGCGGAGTTCTGGACCTGCACCGCGGAGCGATCCGCCTCCAGCGTCGACGGGGTAGCCGCGACGACACGCGACGGGATGGTCGCGACAACTGCGGCTGCACAACCGAGCGCCACCACTGAGGCGGTCAGCGAACGCATCGTGCGAAAGGACGTGGGCGGAGTCGCCTGGGGGTTCGTACGGGTTGGCATCGGCGTGCTCCTCGGGGCAAATTTCATTCTATGGCGCCCCGGAGAAGCGCGTTGCCCCGGAAGGTTACCTTCTGCAAAGACTAAAAAAGAAGCGAGCCGCAGCTCGCTTCCTTACCCATCATCGACACGGCTGAACGGCCGCCGAGACACGCCCCGAGGCGCTGAAGCGCCTCGGCCGTCGATCTCAGACGGACTTGCGGCGGCGAGCGATGAAGCCGACCACGCCCAGACCGGCGAGCAGCAAGGCATAGGTTTCGGGTTCCGGCACGGCGGTCACCGAGAAATTCGCCGCTTCGAAGGCGTCGCCAGCGGAAGCGAAGCGCAGGCTTGTGATCGTCTCACCGCCGGTGGTCGAGAAGCCGACGTACTGCGCATACTGCTGACTGCCGCTGGTGTCCAGGAACGACAGACCGCCCACGCCGCCCGGCGCGAAGTTGTACGACGTCACGCTCGTCGTCACCGTCAGCGTGTTGTAGGTGTCCGGCGAACCCCAGAGGAAGCTGATGAAGGTGGTAGGCGCCGCCAGCGTCACAACCGCCGGGGCGGTCGACGTCGGGCCGGCTGCCAGGAAGTTGCCCCCGAACAGCGAGTTGCCGAATGCCTGCATATCGGCCACCGGCGAGTCCGAACTCAGGATCGATCCGCCGGCAATGGTTGCGAAGCTGCCACCGAGCGTGCCGGTGTGAAGGCCTGTGCTGGCGAGTGCCAGGAAGCTGCCGCTGATCGGTGTCGTGGAAGCGGTCAGGGCGGCGTTCGCGCCGAGCGAAGCCAGGGCGGCTGCGGCGGCGACCAGGGTTTTGGACATGTTCAAAGTACTGCTCCGAAAGTTTGGGAAGCGACCGACGCGGTTTGCGTCACAAGCTCGTTTATAAGGGTTCACCCCGCCCCTGGATGCCCCGCATTCGGGGGGTACCTGGAATGTAACCGCGAGAGAATGACAACTGTCCAGTCGAGCAGCGTCCTCAAGCAGGCTTTGTGCCAAGCCGTAGCCGTAGCCGTTCGCATCGACGAAGAGCGCTCGAGCCGTTTGACCGAAAAACGGCCCAAAGCGGGGACGCGATAATTCGTCATGCCCGAACTGCCTGAAGTCGAAGTGACGCGCCGCAGCTTCGCAAACCGCATCGAAGGTGCCGAAGTGCTGGCCGTGAGGCTGGGCAAGCCCTTGCGCTGGCCGCTCGGTTGCGAGCCACAGGCGCTGGTGTCGCAAAAGGTGGGCTCGGCAACCCGGCGCGGCAAGTACCTCTGGTTGCCGCTCGAGCGCGGCGGCTTGTTGATGCACCTCGGCATGTCGGGTTCGCTCGCCTTCGGCCCGGGTTCGGCGCCATACGGGCCGCACGATCACTTCGATCTGGTGACCGGGCACGGCACCCTCAGGCTGACCGATCCGCGGCGCTTCGGCGCCGTCGTCTGGTCGCCGGCCATCGATGCCGGGCCGGCCTCGAAGCTGCTCTCGAAGCTCGGCCTGGAGCCGTTCGACGCGGCGTTCACCGGACGGCACCTCCATGCCTCGCTGCGGGAACGGCGGATCGCGATCAAGCAAGCCCTGCTCGGTGGTGGCATCGTCGTCGGGGCGGGCAACATCTACGCCTGCGAAGCGCTGTTCGAGGCCGGCATCGATCCACGTCTTCGAAGCGACAAGCTCAGCCGGCCGCGTGCCGACCGTCTCGCGGCCGCCGTACGGTCGACGATCGCGCGGGCCCTCGAGCTCGGGGGCTCGACCTTGCGCGACTTTCGCGATACGCACGGTCTCGCGGGCGCTTTCCAGGCGCAAGCCGGCGTCTACGGCCGTGAAGGCAAGCCTTGCCCGCAATGCGGCGGCACGGTCCGTCGGATCGTCCAGGGCGCACGCGCCACCTTCTTCTGCCCTGGCTGCCAGAAACGCTGAACGGCCCCGGCGTCGGCGGCTCGACCTAGCGACACCGGTGCTGTCGCCTAGAGACAAATACGGGGCGCTTGCCGGTCAGCTTCTCCCTCAAGTGGACGATTGCTTGAGCTACCATGGTTGGTCAGACGCCCGACCAGCGAGACGCACCCATGACGCCCGATTTCGCGACCCGTCTCGACGCCATGGGCGAATGGCGCGCCTCGCACGCCGCGCAGCTCGATGGTTTGGCTGCCTTCCTCGGGGATCACGAGCTGATCGACGACACCACCACCTCGTTGATCGGCGCGCTGCTCGAGCGGCTGGCGAACGAGAAGCTGGTGATCGCGTTCGTCGCCGAGTTTTCGAGGGGCAAGTCGGAGCTGATCAATGCGATCTTCTTCGCCGACACTGGTCGACGCGTCCTGCCGGCCACGCCGGGGCGCACGACCATGTGCCCCGTCGAGTTGGCCTGGGACGACGAAGAAGGCCCTTCGCTCAGGCTGTTGCCGATCGAGACCCGGCTCGACGGTGTCTCGTTGGGAGAACTGCGCAACCAGCGCCGCGCCTGGAAGCAGGTGCAGCTGCAGATCAGCAACCCCGATCAGCTGTCCGAGTCGTTGCTTGAAGTGACTCGGACGCGCTTCGTCGGCATCGACGAAGCGCGCGCGCTCGGCTTCTGGGATGACGCCCACCCCGTCGACAACCCGCCGCTGGACGACGAGGGCCGCGCCGAGGTGCCCGCCTGGCGCCATGCGCTCATCAACTATCCGCATCCGCTCCTCAGGCAGGGCCTGGTGGTGCTCGACACGCCCGGCCTGAACGCGATCGGCGCCGAGCCGGAACTGACGCTCAGCCTGCTGCCGACGGCCCATGCGACGCTCTTCATCCTGGGTGCCGACTCGGGCGTCAGCAAGTCGGATCTGGCGATCTGGCGTGACCACCTCGGATCGCCGGCGCTCACCCGCTTCGTCGTCCTGAACAAGATCGACGCGCTGATCGACCCCCTCTCGACTGCCGAAGAAACCGAAGCGCACATCGTTCTCCAATGCCAGAAAACGGCGCGCACCCTCGGCATCGGCACGGACCGCATCTTCCCGCTCTCGGCGCGGCAGGCGCTTGCCGCCCGGATCGAAGGCGACGACGCGGAGTTGGTTAAGAGCCGACTGCCGGCCCTGGAGGCGGCGCTCGGTGCTCAGTTGTTGCCCAGGCGCCGGGAGTTGCTGGAGCAAGCGCTCGGCGATGTCACCCGCCAGATCGACAACCACGTGCAGCGCCGCACCGGTGAACAGCGCCGACAGTTGGCCGAACAGCTCCTGGAGCTTCGCGGCCTGCGGGGCAAGAGCAGCACCCGGATCCAGCTGATGCTGCAGCGGGTCGACGCCGAAACTGCCGAGTTCGAACAATGCACGGTGCGTCTTCAGGCGACGCGGATGGTTCACGGGCGGATGCTGAAAGAAGCGCTGGCGGTGCTGTCCGCAGATCGTGTGCGCGACGAAGTCGGGGCGATGCAGCGTGCCATGCAGGCCTCGCTCCTGAACCTGGGTGCGAAGAGGGCCTTTTTGGCGCTGGGCGAGCGGCTCGGGGGCCTGCTGTCGGAAAGCGGGCGTCACAGCCTGGAAATTTACCGGATGCTCGGCGGTTCCTTCAACCGGCTGAATGCCGAGTTCAGCTTCAGCCTGTCGCTTTCCGACCCGCCCGATCTGTCCGCCTACAACGACGAACTCGCACTGATTCAACGCAGTTACATCCAGTACCTCGGCCTGACACAGGCACTCCGGCTGTCGAATGCGAAGTTCATGGAGCAGTTCCGGCGCATGCTCGTCTCGAAGCTGCGGGTGGTGTTCGAGGGCGCGTCCAGCGAGCTGGAGCTCTGGAACAAGGGCGCATCGGCGCAGATCGATTCGCAGCTGCGCGAACGCAGGCGCAACTTCCGTCGCAGGCGCGAGTCGCTCGAACGGGTGCAGTCCGCCTCGAGCGAGCTCGAGACGCGATTGATGGAGATCGAGGCGCAGGACGGCCGGCTGCAGAGCTTGCACACCCGAGCCCGCCAGCTGCTCGAGGCGCTGCGTGACAAGGCGGCGACCCGTCCAGCGGAAAAGGAGCTTCAGCCGCACGCTCAGGGGGTCGCAACGCCAGTGGAGCCGATCGTCGTGGTTGGCCCGTCGACAAATGATCACGTGCCGGTCGCCGACGAGTTCGCTCGTGCCATCCAGACCGAACCGGGGACCGGCGCGCCGATGCGGCTGCAGCGCCTGCCGGCTTGAGAGGCGAAGCACCGGAGGAGCGAGGCTTCGTCGCAGCCTCGGGCGTGGCTTCGTCGGACGTCGCGCAGCAACGACGTTTCGCCCTGGCGCAGCAGCGGTGTTTCGCGCCAGCGCTCATCGACTGGCAACGTGAGCACGGCCGCCATGCACTGCCATGGCAGGGCACCCGCGACCCCTACCGCGTCTGGCTGTCGGAGATCATGCTCCAGCAGACACAGGTCGCAACGGTGCTCGGCTACTACCAGCGCTTCCTCGACAGGTTTCCCGACGTCGCCGCACTGGCAGCCGCACCGGTCGACGATGTGCTGGCGCTCTGGAGCGGGCTCGGCTACTACAGCCGCGCCCGCAACCTGCACCGCTGCGCCGTCGTGGTGGTCGAATCGCATGGCGGTGCTTTCCCGCAGAGCAGCGAGGCGCTGGTGCAGCTGCCCGGCATCGGTCGATCGACCGCTGCGGCGATCGCTGCCTTCTGCTTCGGCGAAAAGGTTGCGATCCTGGACGGCAACGTCAAGCGGGTGCTGAGCCGGGCTCTCGCCTTCGGGGGTGATCTCGCTGAAGCTCAGTCGCAAAATCTGCTCTGGTCGGAGGCGACCCGTCTGCTGCCCGAGGCGGGCATCGAGGCCTACACCCAGGGCCTCATGGACCTGGGCGCGACCCTTTGCACCCAGCGGTCGCCCGCCTGCCTGCTCTGCCCGGTTGCCTCGCTTTGCGCGGCGAACCTGTCGGGCGCGCAGGAGCGCTATCCGATCAAGTCGAGGCGCCTGCAGCGTGGCCGCCGCGAGCATGTCTGGCTGTGGCTGCGCTGGGGAACGGCCGTCTGGCTCGTACAACGGCCCGAGACCGGCATCTGGGCGAGGCTCTGGAGTCTGCCGGAGTACCCATCGGTCAGCGACTTCGACCGGGCCGCCGAGCAGTGGCCAGGGCACGGCGAGCCGTTGCCGAGCTTCGTTCACACGCTGACCCACCTCGACTGGACCTTGCACCCGGTGCGCTGGAACCTGCCGTCGTCAGCCCTGCCGGCGGCCGTCGAGGTGGTGACGCGGGGGCTGCCGAACGGTCGCTGGTTCAGCGTCGAAGCGGCACTCGCGGTCGGTCTGCCGGCGCCGCTTCGGAAGTTGCTGCAGGCACCGCTCCAACCATAGATGGCTGGAGGCACCGCTCCAGACAGAGCCGCCTCGTCGGCCGGCCTCAATTCCGCTCGTCGAGTTCCCGGTGTCGGACCAGGCTGGCCGCTCGACCCGCGAATCGCGCCGCCAGCGTCTCGACGAAGTACACCGAGCGGTGCTGGCCGCCCGTACACCCTATCGCGACGGTCAGGTAGCTGCGCTGGTCGTGCTCGAACGCCGGCAGCCAGCGGGCCAGGAAGGTCTGGATCTGACCGAGCATTTCCTCGACCTCCGGCTGTGCGGCCAGGTAGGCCGCCACCAGGGCGTCGCGGCCCGTCAGCGGCCGCAATTCACGGACGTAATGCGGGTTGGGCAACACCCGCACGTCGAAGACGTAGTCGGCGTCCAGCGGCACGCCATGCTTGAAAGCGAAGCTTTCGAAGACGAGGGTCAGGCGGTTGGCCGCCGCCCGGACCATGTCGCGCACCCAGGTACGCAGTTGCGCCGGACGCAGCTGGCTGGTGTCGACGACGGTCGCGATCTCGCGCAGCGCAGCGAGCAGTTCGCGTTCGAGCTCGATGGCGTCGACCAGGGCGCGCCCTCCGTCAATTGCATTGTCGTCGCGACGCCGAGGCTGGTCGTCCGCACTCGCGCTTCCCGTATCCGAGAGCGGATGCGGGCGGCGCGTCTCTGAAAAGCGGCGGACGAGTGCATCGGTGCTGGCATCCAGGAACAACACCTGCGTCGCAATGCCTTCGCCCCGAAGCTGCTGCAGCAAGGGCATCAGGTAGGGCAGCGAGTCGGCGCTTCTCACGTCCACGGCGATCGCAAGCCGCCGGTCGTGACGCTGATGTTCGAGGCGTACGCAATCCCGCAGAAGTTCGGGCGGCAGGTTGTCGACGCAGAAGAAGCCGGCGTCCTCGAGCGCATGC
>CAXTDH010000142.1:0-7571 GCA_964242405.1 uncultured Rhizobacter sp.
GATGTAGCCGGCGGCCTCCGACGCCAGGAAGCCGACCAGCGACGCGACCTCGTCGGCCGTCCCGGCGCGCTTCATCGGCACGATCCGGTCGATCGTCGCCTGATCGAAGCCGTGCGCCATGCCGCTCGAAATGATGCCCGGGGCGACCGCGTTGACGGTGATCCCGCGGCTTGCCACTTCCAGTGCCAGCGCCTTGGTCGCGCTGTTGACCGCGCCCTTGGCCGCCGAGTAGTTGACCTGTCCACGATTGCCGGCCACCGCCGACATCGACGAGATGTTGATCACCCGCCCCCAGCGCGTCCGGATCATCGGCATCATCAGTGGCTGGGTGACGTGGAAGAAGCCGTTCAGCGACACGTCGATCACCTTTTGCCATTGGGCCGGGCGGAGCGCCGGAAAGGCCGCGTCGTCATGGGTGCCGGCGTTGTTGACGACGATCTGCACCGGGCCGGCCTCGAGCAACGACGCGCAGGCGCTGCGTGTCGCCTCGCCGTCGGTGACATCGAATGCGACCGCTTCGGCGCTGCCGCCGAAGGCTCGAATCTCTTCGGCCAAGCCCTGTGCGGATTCGAGCCGCTGGTTCGCATGGACGATCAGGTGGTGGCCGTCTCGGGCGAGTTGCCAGGCGATCGCGCGGCCGATGCCGCCGCTGGCGCCGGTCACGAGGGCGCGTTTGAGGGAGGGTGCGGTCATGGCATGGATCGGAGGGCGAGCCGGTTTCAGCCGCCCAGCGGTGTGTTGAGCACAACCGCCGCACGGCCGTTGGCGACGGCGTCGCCGCGGTGGCTGACAGTGAAGGCGTAGAGGATCTGCGTCGCATCGCCGGCTTGTCGATTCGCCTCGATTCGCAAGTCGCCTTCGAGGTCGTCGAGCCGGAGCCGGTGCAACACGACACCGCGGGCGCTGGCGAGGAAACCGGGACGGGCGGCGCCGCCGGCAGCTTGGCCGATCAACGCACCGTGCAGCGCCATGGCCTGGGCGGCGTATTCGATGGCGCAGGGTGCAAGCAGGCCGGAGCGCGTGCGCAACGGGTTGTCGACGGCGCGGTGGCTGCTGGCGGTGCAGACGATGCGCTGTGCATCCCAGTACTCGAGGCTGGCCAGCAGGCACATCGAGCCGCTGTGCGGAATGAGCGCCGCGATGCGCGTGCGGTCGAGCAGCGGCAAACTCGAGGGCGTCGGGCTTTCTTCGGGCGGCGCGTTGCTGCTGCGACCCGGTGGCGGCAACGTCACGGCGGTCGAACCGTCTCGGTGCAGCGCGCTTCGCGTCTCGACCACGCGGCTCATGCCGGCGTCTCGAGTCCGCAGTCGACATCGATGCGAAGGCCGACGGTCGGAAGGTAGTCGATCAGCAAAGCGGTCGGCGCGCGCCTCGAACCGTGCGCCAGCGCCTGCAACACCGGCAACGCGGCCGCTGCCGGAATGCCGCGACGCAACGCGTCCAGCGATTCGTCGCTGCAGGCGCTGCGATCACCGGCGGAAGCTGCGCCGGCCAAGGCGATCCCGAGACGCCCCAGGCTGCGCGGCGTCGCGTTCGGTGTCAGCATCATCGCCAAGCCGAAATTGTCGACCAGCGGGCGCTTGGCGTTGAGCGGCTCGGGATAGGGCAGGTCGTAGGCGACCAGCAGCAGCGGCAGGCCGTGGGTCCGGATCAACGTCGCGGCCTCGATCAGGCCGGCGCCGAAACTGCCGTCGTGGGCGCAAAGGCTGGTCGACGCGGCGCGGCTGCCGACGGCGATGTGCCAGTAGCCGGCCGCCGCGTTGTGAACGGAATTCGTGAACCGGGTGGGCGAAATCAACGGGTTCGGGCTGGCCAGCGTTTCGCACAGGGAATGGCAATTCGCGCCCTCACCGCCGGAGGAGGCGAACACCGTGCCGAGCGTCTGCGGGTCGGCGCCGGCTTGCGCGACCGCTTCCTCGGCGACCGCCATCGCCAGCCGGATCACCGGCCCGGAGCGCCGCCGCTCGGCAGGTGGCAGGCGCGCCGGCGGTGTCAGCGTCGTCAACTGGAAAACGTGCGGCCGCTCGCCACGCAAGGTCGGCTGCGACTCGGCCCACGATGGCAGGCCCGGCCCGAGCAGGCCCACGCCTTCGACGAAGACCTGCAGCCTGGCCGGGCTCATCGCGCTGCCCCGAGCACCAGGCTCGCGTTGGTACCGCCGAAGCCGAATGAATTGCTCAACACGGTGTGGATCGAAGCGTCCCGGTTGCCCGACAGGTAGGCCACCTTCAACGCCGCATCCGGCGCCTGGATGTTCAACCCCCCGGGCATGAAGCCATGGCGCATCGCCAGGACGCCGAATACCGCCTCGACGCCGCCGGCCGCGCCCAGCGTATGGCCGGTCGCGCCCTTGGTCGAGCTGCAGGGCGTCGCCGTGCCGAACACGGCGGCGACGGCCCGGTCCTCGGCCGCGTCGTTGCTCGGCGTCGCGGTGCCGTGCAGGTTGATGTAGTCGATGTCGGCCGGTTCCAGGCCGGCGGCAGCGAGGGCCGCGCGCATGGCCGCGATGGCGCCGGCGCCCTCGGGGTGCGGCGTGCTCATGTGGTAGCCGTCGTTGCTTTCGCCGACGCCGAGCAGCCAGGCCTGCGGCGCCGACGCGGGCTCGCGTTCGAGCAGCGCGAACGAGGCGCCTTCGCCGATCGACAGGCCGCAGCGGGCCGCGTCCCAGGGCCGGCAGATGTCGGCGGACAGCAGTTCGAGGGAGTTGAAGCCGTAGAGCGTGGTCAGGCAGAGGCTGTCGACGCCGCCGACGATTGCCGCGTCGATCAGCCCGGCGCCGATCATGCGCTCGGCATTGCCGAATACCTTGGCGCTCGACGAGCAGGCGGTCGAGACGACCCAGCTCGGGCCGCGCAGCCCGAAGGCGGCCGTGACGAAGGCGGCGACCGAGTGGGTATTCTGCGTTTCGGCATAGCGGAAGTCGTCCGGCAAGGCGCCACCCGGTTGCCGGTGCTGGTAGGCGAGCTCGGTTTGCAGCAGGCCGGAGGTGCTGGTGCCGAGGAAGACGCCGACACGCTCGGCGCCCCAGCGCTCGACAGCCGTCTGAATCGCCGCGGCGAAGCCGTCCTGCTTCAACCCCAGCCAGGCGAGCCGGTTGTTGCGGCAATCGAAGCCGGCGAGTCGGGATGGGAGTGCCACTGCGTCGACGCCAGCGACTGCGCCGATCCAGGTCGGCAGCGGCACCTCCATGAAGCGGTCCGGCGCCAGCCCGGTGCGGCCATTCCGCAAGGCCGACAGGTTGGCGTCGCAACCCGCACCGAGCGCGGTCGTGACGGTGCAGCGGCTGATGGCGAGCGGGGTCATGGGCGTGGCGTTTCGGGGCGGCCGTGCGCGTTGTGCCTTGCGTGCGTCTCGCGTGGTTTGTGCAGCTCGTGCAGCTCGTCTGTCCCAACGTCTCGTGCGATGCGCCCGATCAGCAACCGGTTGGCGAACGGCGTGCCTTGGCTCATCGGCCGCACCTCGACAGCGAAGCCGAGCGATTCGAGCCGGCGCTGCCACTCGGCGAGCGGCCGGCCGACGATCGGCAGGCGACGCTGACCGCGACAGAGCAGCACGATGCGGTCGACCCAGCGGCTGTTGCGAAACGCCCCGGCGCGGCTCGCATCGCCGACCCGCAGCAGCAATCGACCACCCGGCGCCAGCGCTTGTCGGACTCGGGACAGGAGACGGTCCTGGGCGTCGATGTCGATGTAGTGCAGCACGTCGAGCAGCACCACCACATCGGCTGGCGGCAACGGCGTTTGCCGCATGTCGCCGCAGATCAGCGCCGCGTATGCGCCGAGGGCGGTTCGGGCCAGCGCCACGTCACAGGGCATCGAGTCGATCCCGACCATCCGGACGCCGACCGGTGCGGCCGGCCAGGCAGTCGGCCAGCTGCCTTCAACGGCGGCGGCGTGGGCGGCGGCGTCAGCGGCTCGCAGCAGGCTGAACAGCAGACCACGGCCGCAGCCGATGTCGAGGAGGCGATCGCCGGTTGCAATCAAGCCGTTCTCGAGAATGTGCCGGAACACCGGGTCGAAGCGCAGCTTGCCGGCTGCGGCTTGGCAGGCGAAGCGGCCTGCCGGCCGATACGGCGCGCTCGCTGCGCGAAGCAGCCGACGCCAGGCGGTGCTTGCTTCGGTCGTCGCAATGCGGGTCAGCGCACGCCGGTGGAAGACGGCGCTCATCGGGTCGGGCCTCTCGACGCACCGGCCAGGCCCTGCCGAGCCTCACCGGGCAGCGGCTCGCCTCGCGCCGTCGGGTTCGTCGAGTTCGTCGAGTTCGTCGAAACCGCAGTGTCCACGGCCGATCTCGTCGATACCGTCGCACCCGGCGCCGCGGGGTCGGTGGGCACCGCCGCGCCCAGCGTCACCGGGCGCAAGCCCGCCTCGCGCGCCCGGACGAGCAACGGCGGCAGCACCTCGAGAATCACCGGTTGCCCGTCGGCGGTTCGAGCGGCATGGCCGTCGTGGAGCAGCAGGATGTCGCCGCCGGCCAGGCCACGGGTCAGCGCCGCCAGCACCCGAGCCGGGTCGCTGCCGCGCCGGGTGGTGTCAAAACCGCGGCGTGTCCAGCTGACCAGCCGCAGATCGAGCCGCTGCAGCACCGGGTCGAGAAACGGGTTGCGCAGGCCGGCCGGCGCGCGGAAGAAGCGGGGCGCCTGGCCGGTGATTTGAGCAAGCGTGTCTTGCGCCCGGCCGATCTCCCCGGCGAAGCCGCGCAGGCCGAGCAGCGAAAAGTCGTGCCGATGCCGAAAGCTGTGGTTCTCGACGCCGTGGCCGCGGCGGACGATCTCGCGGCACAGGGCGGGGTGCTCCGCGGCCCTGGAGGCGATGCAAAAGAAGGTCGCGCGTGCGCCAGCCGCGTCGAGCAGGTCGAGCACGGCAGGTGTGACCATCGGGTCGGGGCCGTCGTCGATCGTCAGCGCCATCTCGCCCCGTGCGGCGGCTGCGTCGGGCAGGCGGCTGATGTTGGCGCCCAAGCCGGTCGACCGCGGCCAGAGGCCGGTCCCGCTCAGGAGGGCGTGGTTGGCGAGCAGCGCACCGGCCGCCCATGGCCAGAGCGACGGGGCGGCGAGCAGAAGCGCACCGGCGCCCAGGTGGCAGGCGGCGCTCGCCTTGACGAGCGGCGCTGCACGCCAGCGCCGGCCCGGTGCGGGCGCCAGCCGGGTCGTCGATTCGGCAACGGTGATTCGGTCGGAAGTGTGCATCGCGGCGCGATCGATTTTTACATAGCACCCTGCCGGGCCGGGCCGCGCCGGGCAGGCGCGTTGAAGGCCGCTGCGAGCAGCAGGCAAAGCAAAGTCCCGGGCGCCACCACCCGGCCGATCGCATTCAAGGCCGGAATGCTGGAGAAAGCCAGCAGCCCGAACGAGATGACCAGCGTGAGGTTGGCCAGGGCGAGCGAGGCCAGGGTGTCGACATCCGCCTGACCGCTCTGGCGCTGTTGGTCGAAGAAGAGCGCATAGTTGGAGCCGATCGCGACCACCAGCAGCAGGCCGACCAGGTGCAGGATGCCGAGTTCCGCTCGAAGCGCGGTGGCGGCCCCGAGGACGATCAGCACCGCCGCCGCGACCGGCTCGGAGATCCGCAGCAGCCGCCGCCAGGAGCGCAGCTGGAATCCCAGCAGCAGGACGATCGCCGAGCCGCCGAGCAGCGATTGCAGCATCGCCCGGTGCAGGTAGGTGGCGTACATCGCGGTCAGCTCGTCGCCGATGTTGACCAGCCGGGCGCCGGGCAGGTCCGCGAGCGCGGTGCGAAGCCGAGCGGTGTCCAGCGCCTTGTCGCCGGCCGGCTGCAGGCTGAGCAACGCCCGCCAAGGGGATCCGTTTCGGCCGGCGATCAGCATGGCATCGAGCACCGGCGCGAGCGGCGTGCCCTTGAGCGCTGCCCGTTCGAGCAGCGGCTGGCGGCGTGCCGCCTCCACGTCGTCGACGAAGGCGCCCAGACGATCGGCTTTCAACGGGCCGTCGACCGTGGCGTCGGTCAGTCGGGTGCGGAGGGTGGCCGCATCGGGCAGGGCCGCTTGCCGGGCGGCTTGCGTTTGCCGGCTGGGCAGGAGCCGCGCAGGAGAGTCGTAGCCCTGCAGTTCGCCTTGGGCGACCAGCCGGTCGATGCGCTGGCCGGCGGCTTCGGCGAGCGCCAGAACGCTGTCTTGGTCGGCAGCCGAGAGGGCGACGAGGGTGCCGGTCTCGGACGCGCCCACATCGCTGCGCAGGTCGGCATCGAGCTTCATCGCCTCGGCGCCGATCGGGCTCAGGGCGCTCAGGCTGCCGTGCCAGGCCGTGGGCAGCACCGACACGGCAACGACCGCCAGCAGGAGCACGCCGGCGAGTGGCCCGCGCAGCCTCGGCAGTGCGGCGGCGAGTCGGCCGGTCATGATGCCGAGTCGCCGGCGCAAACCGAGCCCGGGGGCGCCTTCCGGAGCGAGTGTCGGGAAGATGTAGCGGGTCGTCAGCGCCGCGGCGATCAAACCGGCGATCGAGAACAGTCCGAGTTGCGCGAGGCCGGGGAAACCCGAGAACAGCAACGCGGCGAAGCCGCACAAGGAGGTCAGGAGCCCGAGCCGGACCGTCGGCCAGCTGACGGCGACCCAACGCCTTGCGCCGGCACCGGCAACAGCCCCAGTCCCGGCCCCAGCCCCAGCTCCCGCCGGGCGTGCCTGGATCAGGTAGTAGATGGCGTAGTCGACCGCCTCGCCGATCAGCGTCGTGCCGAAGCCGAGCGTGATGCCGTGCACCTGGCGGAAGACCAGACTGACGGCCGCGATGCCGACGGCCACGCCGGTCGCGACCGGCAGCAAGGCGACGACCAGTGAGCGCAGTGAACCGAAGGCGATCAGCAACAACGCGATGATCGCGACGCTGCCCGCGAGGGCCAGGCGTTCGACCTCGTGCTTGATCTGCGCACGGGACGCGACGGCGAAGGTGCCGGCGCCCGACAGCACCACGCGCAGGCCATGTGCCGCATGCGGCGCGAAGCTGCTGCGCATGGCGGCCAGGGCTCGTTCCTGGCCGTCGAGGTCGGCGCCGTCGGCATGGGTCGTCGCCAAAAGCACCGCCCGCTCGGCGTTGCGCGACACCCAGACGCCGCCTTCGGTGCGTGGCCCGGACGACGGCAGCATGCCCTCGGCCATCCTCACCGTCTCGCCGGTCGGGTCGCGCAGGATGATGGGCTTGATCGCCGCACCCGCCGGAGTGCCGAGCAGGGAGACCGTGTCGTCGATACCGGCGCGCAGGCCGGCCACGGTGAAGCGCGTCGCGTCCACTGCCGGGCTCAGCAGATAGCGGTGGTCGAACAGGAACTTGCCGAAGGCGGCGTATTGCGAGTTGTCGCCGTTGTTGACCGAATCGAACCGGCCGCTGGCGCGCAACTCCTTGGCCCAGGCGAGCGATGCGGCGCTGCGTTCCGCCGCCGTGCCGCCCTCGATGCCGGCCAGAACCAGCCGGGCGGCGATGCCGCTCTTGAGCTGGTCCAGCAGCACCGCCTGCTCGGCAGTGGGCGCCGACGGCAGGAAGGCGGTCAGGGCGGCGACATAGTCGGCGCGTATGGCCACCAGGGCCGCCACGGCAACCGCCGCCAGCCAGACCGCGA
>CAXTDH010000143.1:0-7566 GCA_964242405.1 uncultured Rhizobacter sp.
TCGCAGGCCAATCAGGCGGTGTTCTTCGCGCTGCTGCAGCCGGGTGACACGATCATGGGCATGAGCCTGGCCGAAGGCGGCCACCTGACCCACGGCATGCCGCTGAACATGAGCGGCAAGTGGTTCAAGGTCGTGAGCTACGGCTTGACGGCCGAGGAAGCGATCGACTACGACGCGATGGAGCGGCTCGCCCACGAGCACAAGCCGAAGCTGATCATCGCCGGGGCATCGGCCTACAGCCTGCACATCGACTTCGAGCGATTCGCCAGGGTTGCCAAGGCGGTCGGCGCCTGGTTCATGGTCGACATGGCGCACTACGCCGGTCTGATCGCCGCCGGCGTCTACCCGAACCCGCTGCCGCATGCCGATGTCGTCACCTCGACGACCCACAAGAGCCTGCGCGGCCCGCGCGGCGGCATCGTCCTGACGAACGACGAAGCGGTCGCGAAGAAGATCAACAGCGCGATCTTCCCCGGCATCCAGGGCGGCCCGCTGATGCACGTGATCGCGGCCAAGGCGATCGCCTTCCAGGAGGCGCTGCAACCGTCGTTCAAGGTCTACCAGCAGCAGGTGGTCGCCAATGCCCGAGTGCTCGCCGAGACCCTGATCGAGCGCGGCCTGCGGATCGTCAGCGGCCGGACCGAATCGCACGTGATGCTCGTCGACCTGCGGCCCAAGCACCTGACCGGCAAGGAAGCGGAATCCCTGGTCGGCGCCGCCCACATGACGTGCAACAAGAACGGCATCCCGAACGACCCGGAAAAGCCGATGGTCACGAGCGGCATCCGGCTCGGCACACCGGCGCTGACGACCCGCGGCTTCCGCGAGAACGAGACCCGGCAGACCGCACACTTGATCGCCGACATCCTCGACCGGCCGACGGATGCCGCGGTGGCAGCCGTCGTCCGGCATAAGGTGGCCGTGCTGACCCGCGACTTCCCGGTCTACAAGTAAGGTCTCGACGATACCGGTAAGGTCTCGACGGCACCGCCGTGAGTTGCTTCGCGGCGGTCGCCCGTCTTCCAGAGCGCGCCCCATGAACTGCCCTTTTTGCAACCACGCCGACACCCAGGTCGTCGAGACACGTGATCTCGACGAGGGCGGCGCGGTGCGCAGGCGCCGCAGGTGCACCGACTGTGACAAACGCTTCACCACCTACGAGCGCCCCGAAATCGCCTTGCCGACGGTCGTCAAGAAGGACGGCACCCGGGAAGAATTCGCGCCGGCGAAGGTCCAGGCGTCGATGAGCCTGGCGCTGCGCAAACGCCCGGTCAGCGCCCTGCAGATCGACGCGGCCATGGACCGGATTCGCGAGGAGTTGCTGGGCAGCGGCAGCCGAGAGGTCGAGTCAGCCCGTCTCGGCGAGCTGGTGATGCGCGAACTCAAGCGCATCGACAAGATCGCCTACGTTCGCTTCGCGTCCGTCTACCGCAGCTTCGAGGATGTCGACGAATTCCGCCAGCTGATCCGGGATATTTGAAGGGTAGCCGTAGGGGGCCCCCGATCGGGGGATGACCGGCGACCCTCCGAGGGGGATGACCACCTCGCACCTGTTGGGGACGCGGCAGACGGCATGAATTCCTAGAGTTCGTGCATGCCCCCTCATCACCTCGACGACAAGCCCCGGCGGTGCCGGGCAACCGGCGCCGCCGGATTCACCCTCATCGAGAGCTGCATGGCGATGGCGGTCGTCGCCGTGCTGGTCGCGACCGCAATGCCGTCGTTTCGACCGCTGATCGACGCCCGCCGTCTCGAAGGCGCGGCGAGCGAACTGGCGACCGATGTCCAGCTGGCCCGCAGCGAAGCCGTCGCCCGCAATCGACCGGTGCGCCTGACACTGCAGACCACCGCCGACGGCAGCTGCTACTTGCTGCACACCGGCAACAGCGGCGATTGCGATTGCGCAACCGCCGGCCCGGCGGTCTGCACCGGCGGCGCCACGCCGATCAAGCGCGTCTCGGCGCTGACGGTCGACGCCGTCCGTTTCACCTCCAACAGCCCGTCGGTGTCGTTCGATCCGCTGCACGGCACCTGCACCCCGGCCGCGACGCTCCGCGTCCTGGGCCGGCCCGGCAAAGAGATCGACCAGATCGTCAACATCCTGGGACGGGTTCGGTCCTGCTCGCCGAACGCCGCAGTGGCAGGCTACCGTGCGTGCTGAGCGCCGGGCTGTCGCTACCCCCCGGCGCCAGGCCGCGAGTGCGTCGCCGGAACGGGCGCGCGGCAGCGGCTTCACCTTGATCGAGCTGCTGGTCACCGTGGCGATCGCCGGCGTGCTGTTGCTGGTCGCCCTGCCCTCGTTCCAGGGCGCGATCCAGCGGGTGCGGCGCAGCGACGCGCTGGTGGCAATGATCCAGATCGAACTCGCGCAATCGCGCTGGCGTGCCAACGGCCCGAGCTACGGCAGCCTGGCGGATCTCGGCGTCAGGCGTCTCTCCGGCAGCGGCTACTACCAGTTGCAACTCGACAGCGAATCGGCCGAGGGCTACCGGGTGGTCGCGACCGCACTCGGCGCCCAGGCGGGCGACGCCGGCTGCCGGGTGTTCGTCCTGACGATGGCCGGAGCCGAACCGATCCGCAGTTCCGGACCGGACGTCGACACCGCCAACGACGCAACGGCCAACCGCCGTTGCTGGGGGACGTGAGCACCGCCCGTGGGGTGCGAGAGCGCCGGGCTCGCGAACAGTCGAGGGCGTCGGTGTGGACGAGGTGGGCGAGGCCGACGCGACCGACGAGGGCCTGCGGCTTGACACTGGTCGAGCTGATGGTGTCGCTCGCCATCGGCCTCTTCCTGGTGGCGATAGGAACCACGCTCCTGGTCGCCCAGCTGCGGGAGAACCGCGGCCTGCTGATCGAAGCGCGCCTGATGCAGGATCTGCGCACCGCCGCCGACCTGATGGCCCGGGATTTGCGGCGAGAGGGCTATTGGGGCAGCGCAACGGCCGGCATCTGGACGCCTGGAACCGGCCGGACGCTGAGCCCCAACCCGTACCAGCCCGCGGCCCCAGCGACGGCTGCCTCCGACGCGACCGTGCTGCGCTACTCCCGGGATGCAGTCGAGAACGGCAGCGTCGACAGCAACGAGCAGTTCGGCTATCGGCTCCACGGCGGTGCCATCGAGCTGCAGCTGGGCGCGGGCAACTGGCAGGCGATCACCGATGCCGGCACCCTGACCGTCACCGGCCTGCAGATCATGCCCGAACTGCAGGACATCGCCCTGGCAGACGCTTGCAGTCAGCCTTGCCCGCCGGCAGCAGGCGGCTCCGGCACCTGCCCGCCCCACCAGACGATCCGGAACATCGCGGTCACGCTCGTCGCCCATGCCGTGGCCGATCCCCGCGTCGTGCGCAGCTTGCGAAGCAGGGCCCGGGTGCGCAACGACGCGGTGGTCGGTGCCTGTCCGGCGGCTTGAGGATGAAACGGCACACCACCGACCGCAAGGGGCGCTGCGCGAACGGCGGCGCCACTGCGCTCGCCATCACCTTGCTGCTGTTCTTCGTCATGGCGCTGGTGGCCACCTTCGTCAACCGCAACCTGATCTTCGAGCAGCGGATCGCGGCGAACCAGGCCCGGTCGTCCCAGGCCTTCGAAGCGGCCGAGGCCGGGTTGCAATGGGCCGAGGCCGAACTCAACGCCAACCGACGGCTCGACAGCGCCTGCCTGGAAACCGCAGCAGCGGCCAGCGATTCGTTTCGCGAGCGCTACCTGGTGTTGGAACCCACGACCGGGCGACTCATACCGCGGACATGGAACGCCGCCGGCGTGGTCACCGCGCTGTATCCGGCGTGTGTCCGCACCGCCGTCGGCTGGTCCTGCAGTTGTCCCGCCGATGGCCTCACCGCCGCGCTCGTCGCACCCGGCGGCATCGGCCCGTCTCCGGCCTTCAGCCTGCAGTTCCTGGGCAGCGACAAGCCCGGGGTCGTGCGGCTCGTCGCCATCGGCTGCAGCAGCCTCGCACCGCCCTGCTGCGCCGGGACGGGCCGGAGTGCCGACGCCATGGCCCGGGTCGAGGTGTCCCTCGGCCTGCTCGGCGCACTGCGGGTGCCCCCGGCGGCGGCGTTGACCACGGCCGGGGCCGTCGATGCAGGCAGTGCCGCTTTTTCGGCACGAAATCCCGATCCGGCCACCGGCATCGCCGTGCAGGCCGGCGCCGGCATTACGGCCCCGTTCGCCCAGTTGCGAGGCGCTCCAGGCGCGCCGACCGCTGCCAGCCGCGTCGAGAACGATGCGAGTCTCGCGGGCCTCGGTGCCGACCGACTCTTCACCTCCTATTTCGGCATCGGCAAGACGCGCTGGAAGGACCAGCCGACCGTCACCCGGGTCGTCTGCAGCAGCGATTGCAGTGGCGCCGTCGCCCAGGCCATCGCCGACCGCGCCAGCAGTGCCATGGTCTGGATCGACGGCGACGCCGACATCACCGGCCCGGCTGTGTTCGGCACGTCGGCGCGGCCGGTCGTGATCGTCGTCGATGGCGCGCTGCGCCTGCAGGGCGAGGTAACCGTCGACGGCCTGCTGTACGCGGGCGGCATCCGTTGGGACGGCCCATCGGTCGCAAGCACTGCACAGGTCCGGGGAGCCGTCGTGAGCGAGGGCGGCTACGAGGGTGCCGCGACGCCCGACTTCAGCTACGACGCCGGCGTGCTGCAACGGCTTTCCGGCTTCGCCGGCAGCTTCGCCCGGGTCAACGGCAGCTGGCGTGACTTCCAGCCGACGCCATGAGTCGTGCCCGCTTCTCGAACCGTCTTCGCGGCACGACGCTGATCGAGGCGCTGATCACCTTCCTCGTGCTGTCGCTGGGCCTGCTGGCGGTGTCGCGAGTCCAGGCCCAGTTGCGGCTGGCGGGCGAAACCGCCAGACAGCGATCGGAGGCGGTTCGCCTGGCCGAGGAGGATATCGAACAGCTGCGCGCCTTCTCCCGCATCGCTGCTGGCAGCGGTGCCGGGCGCTCGTACGCCGACATCGTTTCGGCGCAACGCACCATCGACACGGCAAGCGGCTATGCGAGCAACACCGCCTACCGGTTGCAGCGCCGGGTCGTCGCCTCGGCGGTGAAGTCGGCTCGCGACGTCTCGGTGATCGTCGGCTGGTCGGACCGGGCCGGCGTCGCACAGCAGGTGCGGCTCGAATCGGTCATTGCCGCGAACGACCCGGCGCTGAGCGGCGCACTCGGCGTGGCACCGGCGGCCGCGACCGTCCGTGGGCCTCTGGGGCGGGCCATCGGCATTCCCTTCCTGGCCCGTGACCTGAGAAACGGTCGGAGTGCGTTCGGGCATCTCGACGGCGGCTCGACTGCGTTCGTCGTCGACAACGCCTCGGGCTTGGTCGTGGAACGCTGCCAGGCGGTGGGCGGGCTGGCCTCGGTGCGATCCATGTCGGACCTTACGAGCTGCGTTCAGGTCACCGCCTATCTGCTGTCGGGCGTCGTCCGTTTCGCCACCGGGGCTTCCGTCGACATCATCGGCCCGGTTCGGCCGGCAACCGTTCAGCTGCGGACCGTCGGCGGCCCCTACCCCGCAGCGCCGGACTGCAGCAGCGTGGCGGTCATGGCCGCCGACGGCGACCGCTATCTGCAATATGCCTGCATCGTCTACCCCCGCCCCGACGGCCACTGGTCCGGCGACACGCATCTCGTCGCCAGCGGCTGGAGCTTCGGAACCGGCCATTCCAGCCTCCACGCCTGCACCGAGGGCGCCGTCAGCGGCTCGGTCGGCGCCGGAGCGGGAGGGCCCGGCAGCGACCGCCTGGCACACGACCTCGACGTCCACCGAACACTCGCCAACCGGAACTTTCGCATCGTTCGCGGCGACCTCGCCTGTCCGGCCTGACGGTGGCCGCCCCGGTGAGGCGCCCAGCCAGGCGCTTCCCTCTGCGACACTCCCTCACGACATGGAACCCACCGCCGACTCGAGCCGATGGATGCAGGCGGCGCTGACGCTCGCCGAGCAGGCCATCGGCCTCTCAGACCCCAACCCGCGCGTCGGCTGCGTCATCGTCACCCTCGACGGGCGGACGATCGGCGAAGGCCACACGCAGGCCGTCGGCGGTGCGCACGCCGAGGTCATGGCCTTGCGAGACGCGGCGGCCCGTGGCGAGTCGGTCGTGGGCGCGACGGTCTACGTGACGCTCGAGCCCTGCGCCCACCACGGTCGCACGCCACCTTGCTGCGATGCCCTCGTTGCAGCCGGCGTCGGCCGGGTCGTGATGGCGGTCGAGGACCCGAACCCGCTGGTTGCCGGTCAGGGCGCGGCGCGGCTTCGGGCTGCCGGCATCCCGGTCGACATCGACCCGCTGGGCGCCCTGGCCGAAGAGCTCAACATCGGCTTCTTCTCGCGCATGCGGCGCGGCCGACCGTGGGTTCGGCTGAAGGCGGCGGTGTCGCTCGACGGGCGCACCGCCCTGGTCAACGGCGTCAGCCAGTGGATCACCGGCCCGGCGGCGCGGGCCGACGGCCATGCCTACCGTCGCCGTGCCGGTGCGGTGCTGACCGGCATCGGCACCGTTCTGGATGACGATCCGCGACTCGATGTGCGCCTGGTGCCGACGACCCTGCAGCCGCTGCGGGTCGTCGTCGACTCACGGCTGGAGACGCCGCTCGCAGCGCGTCTCCTGGACCCACCGGGACAGGTGCTGGTGTACGGCGCGAAACCGGAGTCCTCCCGCGAGGCGGCACTGCGCAGTCGAGGCGCGGAGGTGGTGATGCTGCCCGGCGCCAACATGAAGGTCGACCTCGCCGCCTTGCTCGGCGACCTGGGCACACGCGGCATCAACGAGTTGCACGTGGAAGCCGGCCACAAGCTCAACGGCTCGTTGATCCGCGAAGGGCTGGTCGACGAACTGCTGATCTACATGGCGCCGAAACTGCTCGGCATCGGCCGCGAGCTGGCTGCGTTCGGGCCGCTGGAGGCCCTCGATCAGGCACTCGCCCTAAAATTTGTCAGCGTCACGCCGGTCGGCACCGATCTGCGCATCCTCGCCCGGCCTTTTTCGCCCGTTTGACGGCCGGCGCCCATCCGGTCTCAGGCCCGGTACCCAAGCCCTGACCGCACCGCGGCTCGATCCAACCGCACCGCGGCTCGATCCGACCGTTCGGCAGTTTGGCCCAACCGTTCGGTCTCGACCACGACACCTGCCCGGTCTGGACCACGACATGCTCTCTCAGCCTTTTCTCGCAACGCCCGCCCGCCTCGCACCGTCACGGCCGTAACGACGCGAAGCCGCAACGCCGCCTCACCACGCTGCGACAATCAGCGCATGTTCACCGGCATCATCACCGGCCTCGGCCGCACCATCGACAGCCTGCCGCTCGGCGACGACCGAGCCGCGCACGGCAGCCGGCTGACGATCCAGGCACCCGAAGCCTATCTCGACGACGTGCAGGTCGGCGACAGCATCGCCTTGAACGGCGCCTGCATGACGGTGACGTCCTTCGATCCGGCGGCAGCAAGGTTCACGGTCGACATTTCCGCCGAAAGCCTGGCGAAGACTGCCGGCCTCGACGACACCGGCCCTGCCGGCAAGGTCATCAATCTCGAAAAGGCGGTACGCGCGGACGACCGCCTCGGCGGT
>CAXTDH010000144.1:0-7485 GCA_964242405.1 uncultured Rhizobacter sp.
GTCCGGACCCGGGCAACGCTCGGGGTTCAGTTCATGAACATGCCGCCGTTGACATGCAGCTCCGAGCCGGTGATGTAGCCGGCTTCGGGCGACGCCAGGAACGCCACCGCATGGGCGATGTCGGTCGCCTGTCCGAGCCGGCCGAGGGGAATCTGCGCCATCAGGGCGGTCGTCTGCGCTTCGTTCAGCGAACGCGTCATGTCGGTCTCGATGAAACCCGGCGCGATGCAGTTGACGGTGATGTTGCGGCTCCCGAGTTCACGGGCGAGGGCCCGGGTCATGCCGGCGACCCCGGCCTTGGCGGCGGCGTAATTGGCCTGGCCCGCGTTGCCGGCGGAGCCCACCACCGACGTGATGTTGATGATCCGGCCGTAGCGCTGCTTCATCATCGTCCGCATCACCGCGCGACTGACGCGGAACACCGCCTTCAGGTTGGTGTCGAGCACCGCGTCCCAGTCTTCGTCCTTCATCCGCATCGACAGCATGTCGCGGGTGATGCCGGCGTTGTTGACGAGCACCTGCAGGCCGCCGTGCGCCTGCACCACCGCCTCGACCGCTCGTTCGACCGCGGGTAGATCGTTGACGTCGAGCGCGATGCCGCGGCTGCCGGGATAGGCGGCCAGCGCCTCGCTGATGGCTGCCGCGCCGGCTTCCGTCGTGGCCGTGCCGGTGACCTGCAGGCCGACTTGCGCGAGCTTCAACGCGATTGCCCGGCCGATGCCGCGCGAGGCGCCGGTGACGAGCGCAGCCTGCCCGGGGGTCGATGGCGCCGTCATGCGATCAGTCCTTTTGCGCCTTCCAGGGAGGTGGGATCGAACACGGCGCCGCTGACCGCTTCGGCATCGATCCGCTTGACCAGGCCGGCCAGCACCTTGCCCGGGCCGCACTCGAGGATGTGGACGATGCCGCGGCCTCGAATCTCACGGATCACCTCGACCCAGCGGACGGCGCCGAAGGCCTGACGGTAGAGCGCGTCGCGAATCTCGATGACCGCCGTCGGCGCCTGCACGTCGATGTTGTTGACGACCGGGATGTGCGGTTCGGTCAACGGCGTGCTGGCGAGCCGCTCGCGCAGCCGATCGGCAGCCGGCTTCATCAAACTCGAATGGAACGGGGCGGACACCGGCAACAGCAGCGTGCGCTTCGCACCTTGGGCCTTGAGCGCCTCGCAGGCCTGGGCCACGCCGGCTTTTGAACCGGCGATCACCGTCTGCTTCGGATCGTTAAAATTGGCGGCCTCAACCACCTCGCCGCTGGCGGCGGCCACTTCGGCGCAGCACCGGGCGACGACATCGGCCTCGAGCCCGAGGATCGCCGCCATCGCACCGACACCCACCGGCACCGCTTCCTGCATCGCCTGGGCCCGAAAGCGGACCAGCGGCAGCGCGTCGACGAGCGTCAGTGCGCCCGCCGCGACCAGCGCGCTGTACTCGCCCAGCGAGTGGCCGGCGACGGCGGCAGGCGCCCTGCCCGTCTCGGCGATCCAGGCGCGGTAGCAGGCAATGCCGGCCGTCAGCATCACCGGCTGGGTGTTGGTGGTCAGCTCGAGCTGCTCCTTCGGGCCTTGGCGAATCAGTTGGGCGACATCTTCGCCGAGCGCATCGGACGCTTCCATCAGCGTCTCGCGGACAACCGGGTGGTCGTCACCCCAGGCGTCGAGCATGCCGACCGATTGCGAGCCCTGGCCGGGGAAGACGAAAGCGAAAGAAGTGGTCATCGCGTGATGCGCAGTCACAGATCGAACAGGACAGCGCCCCAGGTGAAGCCGCCGCCCACGCCCTCGAGCAACACGGTGTCACCCTTGACGATCAGGCCGCTGCGCACCGATTCGTCGAGTGCCAGCGGGATCGACGCCGCCGAGGTGTTGCCGTGCCGGTCGACGGTCGCGATCAGCTTCTCCAGCGGCAGCTTGAGTCGTTTGGCAGCGCTCTGCAGGATGCGGATGTTGGCCTGGTGCGGAATGAGCCAGTCGATATCGGCAGCACTGCGGCCGGCTTTCCCGAGCACCGAACGGGCGACTTCATCGAGCACGCCGACGGCGAGCTTGAAGACGGCCGGGCCGTCCATCTTGAGCAGCGGGTCGCCGAGCACCTGCCCGCCCGACACATTCCCGGGCACGCACAGGATGTCGACATGCCGGCCATCGGCGTGCAGCTCGGTCGCGAGGATGCCGGGCGCATCGGCCGCCTCGAGCACGACCGCGCCGGCGCCGTCGCCGAACAGGACGCAGGTGCCGCGATCCTTGAAATCGAGAATGCGCGAGAACACCTCCGCGCCGACGATGAGCGCCTTCGTGGCGGCGCCCGTCCGGATCATCGAATCGGCAACCGTCAAGGCATAGACGAAGCCGGAACACACCGCCTGCACATCGAACGCGGCGCAGCCGTGGATGCCGAGTTTCTGCTGCAACAGGCAGGCGGTCGACGGGAACACCATGTCGGGCGTCGAGGTCGCGACGATGATCAGGTCGATGTGCGCGGCATCGCAGTCGGCCGCCTGCAGCGCGCGTTGCGCGGCTTCGAAAGCGAGGTCGCTCGCGCCGACATCGGCAGCGGCGAAATGCCGGACGTGAATCCCGGTGCGCTCGACGATCCAGGCGTCGGATGTCTCGATCCCGTCCACCGCGAGTCGCGCCGCCAGGGCGTCGTTGGTCACCCGGTCCGGCGGCAGGTAGCTCCCGGTGCCGGTGATGCGCGAGTGGCGAGGCGAAGTCGGGTTCATGGCGTCAGGACGGAGTCGGGACCGATCGAATCGAGATCGGCGGCCTGCGACTGGCCAACCGGCAAGGTCCGCAGAATCTGGTCATGGACGCGTTCCAGCAGGCCGTTGCGGGCGGCATCATAAGCCCGGTTCAAGGCTTGTTCGAAGGCGAACGCGTCGGACGCGCCATGCGCCTTGAAGACCAGCCCGCGCAGGCCCAACAACGAGCCGCCGCTGTAACGCCGGTGGTCCAGGCGACTGCGAAAGCGCTTCAGCACCGGCATGGCGACCGCGCCGGCGAGCCGCGTCAGGCGCGAGCGCCCGAACTCCTCGCGGACGATGGCGATGAACATCGCCGCCGCGCCCTCGGCCGTCTTCAACGCGACATTGCCGACGAAGCCGTCGCAGACGACGATGTCGGTCGTGCCCTTGAAGATGTCGTTGCCTTCGACGTTGCCGTGGAAGTTCAGGTGGCCGCGCTCGGCGGCCAGGCGCAGCAACTCGCCGGCCTGCTTGGTGATCTCGCTGCCCTTGATCGCCTCTTCGCCGATGTTGAGCAGCCCGACCGACGGGTTCTCCTTGCCGCCGACCGCCGCCACCAGCGCGCTGCCCATGACCGCGAACTGCAGCAGGTGCTCGGCCGTGCAGTCGACGTTGGCGCCGAGGTCGAGCATGGTGGTGTAGCCGCCGAGCTGATGCGGGATGAGCGCGGCGATCGCCGGCCGATCGATGCCCGCCAGCGTCTTCAACACATAGCGCGACACCGCCATCAAGGCACCGGTGTTGCCCGCCGAAATGCAGGCCTGGGCGGCGGAACGGCCTTGGGCGTCCGGCTTGACCTGGTTCACCGCGACCCGAAGGGAAGAATCCTTCTTGCGACGAAGCGCGACCTCGATGCTGTCGTCCATCGAGATGACTTCACTCGCGGCGACGACCGTGCACCGCTCCCAGCTCGCCGCTTCGGCCAGCGCATCGGGCCTTCCGACGAGGATCAGCCCGGCGGCGGGGTGAGCCTGCAGGAACAGGCGGCAGGCCGGCAGGATGACCGACGGGCCATGGTCGCCGCCCATGCAGTCGACAGCGATCCGCACCGCCGGCACCGCCGCCGCGACGGCAGCAGAGCCTGCGGCATTCAACTCAGCCGGCCTTAGGCGTCGGCCTTGGTCTTGAGCACCTTGCGCCCGCGGTAAAAACCGTTCGGGCTGATGTGGTGGCGCAGATGCGATTCGCCGGTCGTGGGTTCGATCGCCGTGCCGGGGGTGCCGAGCGCATAGTGGGCCCGGTGCATGCCCCGCTTGGACGGCGACTTCTTGTTCTGCTGAACGGCCATGAAATTCTCCTCGGATCCGCCTCGAATCGCGACACCGTGCCCGGAGTCGGCAGGCGAACCGCGCGAGCGGAAAAGCCGATGATTATAGCGTGGGGCACTGCGGCGCCAACCGGCAGTGCCGCCCGGTCATCGAGTCGAGCCGCCGCCCGCCTTGAGCGCCGCCAGTGCCGCGAATGGGTTGACGGGCAGGTCGGTCTCGGACGCGTCCGGCGTTGGCGGCGGCAACAGCGGCTCCGGGCAGACGTCATGCCGCGGCACGAGCGGCAGCGTCAATAGCAATTCGTCCTCGATCAACGCCGCCAGGTCGAGCGCCCGCGTGAGCGCGAGCACATCATCCTCCGATTCTTCGTCGAGCCGGGCGGCCGTCTCCTCGCCGTGGACGAACAAGAAGTGCCGGTCGACCTCGAGATCGCAGTGGACGGGCGCGAGGCAACGCTGGCATTCGAGTTCGATCGGCGCCCGGGCGCGAAGATGCAGCCAAGTCTGGTGCTCGGTGCCGCGCGACAGGCGATCTTCGCCTCTGGCGCTCCAGGTGACAGCAGACTCTTGGCCTCGGTCCGCGCGTTGACCTTCGCTTCGGCTTTCGTCGCCCGGATCGGCGATCGAGTCGACCACCGCACTGTCGAGAAGCCGCAGCAACTGCGCCAGCGGCCAGCGACCGGTGAGTTCGCCCGCCTCCTTGGCAAAGGCAGCCACATCGAGCCGAGCCGGATCGAATTCGCGTGTCGTCATCGGCGCGAGTGTAGGTCGGCGCAGCGGTCGACTCGGGCGATGGGAGAATCGAGCCATGACCTCGTCGCCATCGAGCCGCCGCCTGATCCTGGCGTCGACTTCCCGTTACCGGCGCGAGCTGCTCGAGCGGCTGCGGCTGCCGTTCAGCGTCGAGTCGCCAGGCGTCGACGAGACGCCGCAGCCCGACGAGGCGCCCATCGATCTCGCGGCCCGGCTGGCGCTCGCCAAGGCGCGGGCCGTCGCTCTGCGGCACCCCGGCGCAGTGGTGATCGGCTCGGACCAGGTCGCCGATCTCGATGGCGAGCCGCTCGGCAAGCCCGGCAGCCATGAGCGGGCCGTCGTCCAGTTGCAGCGCATGCGCGGCCAGACCGTCGTATTCCAGACCGCGGTGTCGGTGGTCTGCCCCGAGCTTGGGTTCGAAGGCGTCGAAAGCGCCGCCGCCCGCGTCCGATTCCGGAAGCTGGATGATGACCAGATCGAGCGCTACCTGCGGCTCGAGACGCCTTACGACTGCGCCGGCAGTGCCAAGGCCGAGGCGCTCGGCATCGCGCTGCTCGAGTCGATCGATTCCGACGACCCGACGACCCTCATCGGCCTGCCGCTGATCCGCACCTGCCGACTCCTGCGTCGTGTGGGCATCGACCCGCTGGGAGGCCATGGCGAAGGCGAAGGCGACAGCGACGCCGAACCGCGATGAAGGCCGGCAGAGGCACGTTGCTCCTCGTGCCGAACACCCTCGATTTCGGTAGTCCGGATCCCTTGCCGGCGTTGCAATCGGTGCTGCCGCTCGGTGTCATCCAGACCGCCGCCCGCCTCGGGCACTGGGTGGTCGAAAACGCCAAGACGACCCGGGCGTTCTTGAAGCGAGTGGATGCGGTCGAGCCGTTGTCGCAGCCGCTCCAGGCGGTGCAAATCGTCGAACTGCCACGGCCACAGAAAGGGTCGTCGGCGGCAACCGCTGTCGCCGTCGATTGGGATTCGCTGCTCGTGCCTGCCCTGCAGGGTCACGACCTCGGCCTGCTGTCGGAGGCGGGCCTGCCGGCCGTGGCCGATCCGGGCGCCGGGCTGGTCCAGGCGGCGCATCGACATTGCCTCGAAGTCGTTGCGTTGGCTGGGCCGAGTTCGATCCTGCTGGCGCTGGCAGCGAGCGGCCTTAACGGCCAGAGCTTCGCATTCGTCGGCTATCTGCCTGTCGAGGCTGGCGAGCGCGCCGCCCGGATCCGCGAGCTGGAAGGCGCATCCCGGCGCCAGCGTCAGACTCAGCTGATGATCGAGACGCCGTACCGCAATGCCGCCTTGTTCGGCGCCCTGCTCGCCAGCCTGCAGGCCACGACCGCACTCTCCGTGAGCTGCGGCTTGACGCTCGCGGCGGGCTTCAGCCGAACGCAAAGCGTCGCGGCCTGGCGACAGTCGCCCGCCGAGTTGCCGGCCGGTCTGCCAGTGGTGTTTTCGCTGCTTGCCGGGTAACCGACCGACCTGCGGGAGCCGGCCGTCTCAAGCCGCCGCTTCGCCCGCCGGCTTGCCGCCGAACAGTGCCGCGACCCGCTTCTTCGGCTTGATGTTCGGCGAAAAGCCGCGCGGCGCCGCGGCCGCCTTGCGCTCCCAGGCGGGCTCCTCCGATGCGCCGGCGCTCGGCTCGTAGGGCTGGTCGAAGAACGGATCGGCAGGCGCCGCGCGGGACACGCCCGGCCCAGGCGACACGCCTCGCGCCACGAAGGATGTGCGCGCCGGCCGGGGCAACGGCGAGCGATCGTCCGTCTCCGAAACCTCGCTCGACAGCTCGCTCGGGCGCGTCCGGTCACGGTATTCGCGAGGCGGCGGGGCCTGCTCCAACTCGATCGGCTCCAGCTCGATCTTCTTGCCGATCAGCTTCTCGATGTCGGCGATCAGCCGCGCATCGTCGCGCGACACCAGCGTCACGGCCAGGCCGGATGCCCCTGCCCGGCCCGTGCGGCCGATGCGGTGGATGTAATCCTCCGCGTTGAACGGCACGTCGAAATTGAAGACGGCCGGCAGGTCGGCAATGTCGAGGCCACGTGCCGCCACGTCGGTCGCGACCAGCACATCGACTTCGCCCTTCTTGAAGGCATCGAGCGCCTTCAGCCGCTCATCCTGCGACTTGTCGCCGTGCAGCGCATTCGTCCGCAGGCCGTCACGCTCGAACGAACGGGCGAGCCGGGCGCAGCCGAGCTTGGAGTTGACGAAGACGATCGCCTGCGTCAGCGCCCGGTCCTTGATGAGTTTGAGGACCGCCGCGCGCTTGTCGTCGGTCGCGACGCTGAAGAAGCGCTGCTCGACGTTGGTGGCCGTGGCGTTCGGCCGCGCCACCTCGACCAGGATCGGGTCCTGCAGGTAGCTTTCGGCGAGCCGCCGGATCTCGGGCGAAAAGGTCGCCGAGAACAGCAGCGTCTGGCGCGTCTTCGGCAGGTAGCTCAGGATGCGCTGCAGGTCGGGCAGGAAGCCGATGTCGAGCATGCGGTCGGCCTCGTCGAGCACCACGTACTCCACCTGGTTCAGCACGCAGTTCTTGGCCTCGATGTGGTCGAGCAGGCGCCCCGGCGTGGCCACCAGCACTTCGACACCGCCCTTCAGCTCGAGCGTCTGCGGCTTCATGTCGATGCCGCCGTAGACCACCGCGACGCGCAGCTTCGTCTGTGCCGCGTAGCCCTTGATGTTCGCGGCGACCTGGTCGGCGAGCTCGCGCGACGGTGCGATCACGAGCG
>CAXTDH010000145.1:0-7459 GCA_964242405.1 uncultured Rhizobacter sp.
CAGCAGGCGCGGCTCGTGGGCGAGCGCCTTGGCGATCATCACCCGCCGCTTCATGCCGCCGGAAAGCGTCCGGATGCGGCTGTCCTGTCGGTCCCAGAGCGAGAGCGCCCTGAGCGTCTTCTCGACATAGGCCGGGTCGGGCGGCTTGCCGAACAGGCCGCGGCTGAAGTTCACGGTCGCCCTGACGGTCTCGAACGCCTCGGTCGTCAGCTCCTGCGGCACCAGGCCGATCAGCTTGCGGACCGCCCGGTAGTTCGTCCGGATGTCCTGGCCGGCGACGCTGATGCTGCCCTCGCCCGGGTTGACGAGGCCGCAGATCATGCCGATCAGGGTCGTCTTGCCGGCGCCGTTCGGGCCGAGCAAGGCGAAGATTTCGCCGGCCTGGATGTCGAGGTCGATCTGGTCGAGCGCTTTGAAGCCGGAGGCGTAGCGCTTGGACACGCCGACTACCGAGACGATCGGCGACCGACCCGACGCCTGTGCCGACCCGGCTGCACCTGCGGCTGCGAGCGAACTATCGGCGGAGATGACGGTCACGAGATCGGTCTCTCTGGAATGGAGGCGACGAAGGATTCGGCGCTGGCCCTAGTGTCGCAGCCCACGGTGCAGCCCGTGTCGCCGTTCGCATCGCAGCCTCGTCACCGTTCGTGTCGACGCCGGTGGCCCGATCACGGAATTTCGCGAGGCGCCTCGATCATCTCCCGCACCTTGTTGCCGAAGGCGGCGAGTTCGAACGGCTTGGTCATCACCTGCATGCCGGGCGCGAGGTGGCCGTTGCCGACGACGGCATTTTCGGCATAGCCGGTGATGAACAACACCTTGAGCTCAGGCCTCAGCATCCGCCCGACATCGGCCATCTGCCGGCCGTTGGTGCCGCCGGGCAGGCCGACGTCGGTCACCAGCAGGTCGATCCGGGCGTCGGATTGCAGCAGCCGGATGCCGGTGGGGCCGTCGGCCGCTTCGACGACGTGATAGCCCATCTCCTCGAGCACCTCGACCGCCAGCTGGCGCACCGTCGCTTCGTCGTCGACGACCATCACCGTCTCGCCGGTGCTGGCTTCGGTCAGCTCGAGCGTCGCCGCCTGCTCCGTGCTTTCGGCGTCTCCGAAATGCCGCGGCAGGTAGATGCACATCGTCGTGCCGCTGCCGAGCTCGGAGTAGACGCGCACCTGGCCGCCCGATTGGCGCACGAAGCCATAAATCATCGACAAGCCCAGGCCGGTGCCCTCGCCGAGCGGCTTGGTGGTGAAGAAGGGGTCGAAAGCCCGTTCGATCACCTCCGGCGTCATGCCGGTGCCGGTGTCGGTGACGCAGAGCGACACGTACTGGCCGGGCGGCAACTCGCGGGCCCGGGCCGCCCGTTCGTCCAGCCATTTATTCGCCGTCTCGATGGTGAGGTGGCCACCGCCGGGCATCATTGCGTCGCGGGCGTTGATGCAGAGGTTGAGCAGCGCGTTCTCGAGCTGCGACGGGTCGACGAGCGTCGTCCACAGACCGCCGGCACCAACCACCTCCGTGCGCACCGCCGGGCCCATGGTGCGGCGGATCAGCTCCTCCATGCCAGCGACCAGCCGGTTCACGTCGGTTGCCTTCGGGTCGAGCGTCTGGCGGCGGGAGAAGGCGAGCAGGCGCTGGGTCAGGGCCGCGGCACGCCGGGTCGACCCCTGGGCGAGCGAGATGTAGCGGTCCACCCCGGCGACGCGGCCCTGGGCGATCCGTTTCTCCAGCAGTTCAAGGCTGGCGCTGATGCCGGCCAGCAGGTTGTTGAAGTCGTGGGCGATACCGCCGGTGAGCTGGCCGACCGCCTCCATCTTCTGCGACTGGCGCAGCGCTTCCTGGGCGGCGTCGAGATCAAGCTTGGCCTGGCGCGCCGCGGTGATATCACGGCCATAAGCGTAGGTGACGCCGTTTTCGACCGAGGTGTGCCAGGAAATCCAGCGCGGCGTTCCGTCCTTGTGGCGATAGCAGACTTCGAAGTCGGTGAGATCATCCTTAGCCGCGGCCGTTGCCAGACTGCCGCTCGGCGGCTCGGCTTCCTCCGGCCAGACGAAGTCCGCGATGTTCTTGCCGAGCACCTCGCCCACCGCATGGCCGAGCACGGTTTCCCAGGCGGGGTTGACGGAATGGAAGACGCCGTCGGCGTTCATCGTCACCAGCAAGTCGCGCGAATTGCGCCACACCCGGTCGAGTGCGGCGGTACGGGCCGCGAGCAAGGCGTCGCGCTCCTTGTCGGCGGTGATGTCGCGACCGCTGCAATAGTATCTGCCGCCCTCGGGCACGCCCATCCAGGAGAGCCACTTGTAGCTGCCGTCACGGCATCGGTAGCGGTTCTCGAACCGGATCGCCGGTTCGCCCTCGACCACCATCCGGTCGAAACCGCCTCGGGTGCGCTCGACGTCTTCGGGGTGCATCAACTGGAAGATAGGGATGCGCCGGATCTCCTCCTCCGACCAGCCGAGCAAGGCCTGCCATGCCGGGTTGGTCTTCTCGAAGAAGCCATCGGCGTTCAAGACGCCGAGCAGGTCGGCGGTGACCTGCCAGGTCATGCCGCGGTCCTGCAGCCGGACCAGCACCTCGTGCTCGAGGTCGGCGTTCAATGCCCGCAGCCGCGCTTCGCTCTCACGCAACGCCCGGTCTGCGAGGGCCCGATCGGTCACGTCGACACCACCGACCAGGATGCTGGTCACCTGGCCGTAGGCGTCCTTCACCGGTTGGTAGACGAAGTCGACGAAGCGCTCGACCGGGGCGGCCAGCGGCGCAGCCTGCATCTCGAAGCGGGCGTCGGTCGCCGAAAAAGCTTGGCCCGTGGCATACACCCGGTCGAGCACCTCGAGATAGCCCTGCGTGACGGCTTCGGGCAGCGCCTCCTGAACCGTCTTGCCGATCACTTCGCGGCCGCCGATCAGGCGCAGGTAGCCGGCATTGACGAGCTCGAAGCGGTGCGAGGGCCCGCGCAGCACCGCCATGAAGGTGGGCGCCTGATCGAACAGCTGAGCGAAGCCCTCGCGCTCGTCGGCCAGTCGCAGCAGGGCCAGCACCTTGTCGGTCGTCTCGGTCGTGACGCAGAAGAAACCGACCGTCTCGCCGTGGTCATCCTGCAGCGGTGTCCAGGAATAGCTGAACCAGCGAGCGCTCGTGCCATCCTTGCCCGCGAGCGGTACGGCGCTGTCCTCGAACCATTGCGGCTGGCCGGCGAGCGTGGCGGCGAGCACATCGCGCAGCGGCTCGACCAGCTCGGGGAACATCTCGGCGTAGGGCCGACCGAACCCGGCCGGGTGCTTGTCACCGCAGATCGAGATGTAGCTGTCGTTGTAGAACGAGGTGAGCTGCGGCCCCCATGCCAGGTACATCGGCTGCCGCGACTGCAGCAGCAGCGACAGCATGGATCGCAGGCTCTGCGGCCAGCCCCGAGGCGGGCCGAGCGGCGTGGCGGACCAGTCTCGGCTGCGAAGCAGGCGACCGGCGTGGCCACCATCGGGCAGGAAGTCGAGGGGGCTGTCGGGCGATGGCATGCGCAATTCAGCGTGGAACAGCAGCCTAGCGTAGCAGCCGGGCATGGCTGCGAGCGGTCGAACGGGAGGCGACGGCCGGCGTCCGACAGACGCTTGCTGCCGGTTCCTACAGGACGAGTGGCAGCACCGTTTCTAAACTGAGAAATCACCATCAGGCAGTACCCATGCGCATCCAGGGCTTCTTCTTGTCCGGTCGATTTCAATGAGCGATGAACCGAGATTCGAGCTCGATGACAGGCCGTCTGGCGGTTGGGGGTCGATCAAGGAGGTGAGCCGTTACCTGCTGCGCGAAGGCGTGCTGGTTGCGGGCGGTGCGGCCTTGCTGCGCCAGAACAAGCCGGGCGGCTTCACCTGCGTGAGCTGTGCGTGGGCCAAGCCGGCGCACCCGAGTACCGCGGAGTTTTGCGAGAACGGTGCCAAGGCGACCGCCTGGGAGTTGACCACCAAGCGCGCGCCTGCCGACTTCTTCGCCGCGCACACCGTCGCCGAGCTGCAGGGCTGGAGCGACCATGACCTGGAGGAGAGTGGCCGCCTGACCGTGCCGTTGCGCTACGACGCGTCGTCCGACCGCTACGTGGAGGTTGCCTGGGACGAAGCCTACAAGGCCATCGGCATCGAACTGCAGGCGCTGCGCCGGGCGGACCCGAAATCGGTGGTGTTCTACGCGTCGGGGCGGGCGTCGCTCGAGGCGAGCTACCTCTATCAGCTCCTCGCCCGCATGTACGGCAACAACAACCTGCCGGACAGCTCCAACATGTGCCACGAGAGTACCTCGGTGGCGCTGCCGCAGACGATCGGCGTGCCCATCGGCACGGTCACGCTCGATGATTTCGAGCACGCCGATGCGATTTTCTTCTTCGGCCAGAACGTCGGCGTCAACAGCCCGCGCATGCTCCACCAGCTGCAGGACGCCCGCAAGCGCGGCGTGCCTATCCTCACCTTCAATCCGCTCAAGGAACGCGGCCTGGTGAGCTTCGCCAATCCGCAGTCGCCGGTCGACATGTTGACCGGTGGCGAAACCGCCATCAGCACGCAGTACCTGCAGGTGAAGGTCGGCGGCGACATCGCGGCCCTGACCGGCCTGTGCAAGTCGGTGCTGGCGGCCGACGACGAGGCGCTGCGGGCGGGCCGTGTGCGGGTCGTCGATGTCGACTTCATCGCCGAGCACACGCATGGGTTCGAAGAACTAGCGGCTTTCCTGCGCAGCGCCGAGTGGGCGACGATCGAGCGCGAATCCGGTCTCTCGCGTGCGGCGCTGGAAGAGGCTGCCACCGTGTTCGTCGGCGCGAAGGCGGTGATCGCCGTCTATGGCATGGGGCTGACCCAACACCGCAAGGGCGTCCTCAACGTCCAGATGTTGACGAATCTGCTGCTGATGGGCGGGCACATCGGCCGCCTGGGCGCGGGCATCTGCCCGGTGCGCGGGCATTCGAACGTCCAGGGCCAGCGCACGGTCGGCATCACCGAAAAGCCGGAACTCGCACCGCTCGACAAATTGCGCGAGCTCTACGGCTTCGAGCCGCCGCGCGAGAAAGGCGTGTCGACGGTCGAGGCCTGCGAAGGCGTGATCGACGGCTCGTTGCGCGGCTTCGTCGGCCTGGGCGGCAACTTCGTCCGCGCCGTGCCCGACACCGTGCGCATGGAGGCCGCCTGGAAGCGCCTGCGGCTGACGGTGCACGTGGCGACCAAGCTCAACCGCAGCCATCTGATTCCGGGCGAGGTCGCTTACCTGCTGCCGTGCCTGGGCAGGATCGAGATCGACCGACAGGCGGGCGGCGCGCAGACGCTGTCGACCGAGGACTCGACCGGCTTCATGCACTCCTCGGACGGCGTCGCGACGCCCGCCGCCGCCAGTTTGCGCTCGGAGGTCGCGATCGTGTGCGCGCTCGCCCAGGCGACGCTGGCGCCCAACCCGAAGGTGCCGTGGGCCGAATGGGTCGGCGACTACGCACTCGTCCGCGACGCCATCGAGCGCACCTTCCCCGAGATCTTTCGCGACTTCAACCAGCGCTTCCGCGTGCCGGGCGGCTTTCAGCGGCCGATCAAGGCCCGGCAGCGGAGTTGGGCGACGCCCAACGGCAAGGCGAACTTCATTACCCCCGACAGCCTGGTCGCCGACCCCGACACACCGGAGGCGGGCGTCGACGTCCTGCGCCTGATGACGATGCGCAGCGACGACCAGTTCAACACCACGATCTACAGCCTCGACGACCGGTTCCGCGGCGTCTACGGCACGCGCAAGGTGTTGCTGATGAACCGCGACGACATGGACCGCCTCGGCTTCGTGGAAGACAGTGAAGTGACCGCCGTCACTGCCGTCGACGACGGCATCCACCGTGAAGTCGCGGGCCTGCGCCTGCTGCCCTTCGACATTCCGCCGGGCTGCATCGCCGGCTACTACCCGGAGTGCAATCCGCTCCTGCCGCTGGCCCACTACGCGATCGGCAGCCAGGTGCCGGCCGCGAAGTCGATCCCCGTGCGGCTGCGGGGGACCGGTGCGGCACAACCGGCGCTCGCTGCCTGATTCGCGGTGATCGACCTTTGACTCTCACGCTCGACGCCGGAACTTTCCTAGACGCCTGTTTCCAGCCCCGTTCAACCTGCACCAAACGCCCATGCAAGACGCCCCTATCGCTTCGCTGCCCAGCTTCCCGCTGCCCTACCAACCGTCCTTCGAGGTGCCGGAGGACGACGAGCCCGAGACCGGCCGGCAGCTCAACGAGCAACTGCACAAAATCAGTGAAACCGTCCACAAGGACGAAGGCCATGCCTACCGCAGCGTCCACGCCAAGGGGCACGGCATCCTGTATGCCGAGCTCGACGTGCCGTCGGACCTGCCCGGCGTCCTCGCGCAGGGCGCCTTCGCCAGGTCAGGGCGTTACCCGGTCGTGATGCGGTTTTCGACCTCGCCGGGCGACCTGCTCGTGGATTCGGTGTCGACGCCGCGCGGCCTGGCGATCAAGATCGTCGGCGTCCACGGCGACCGGCTGCCGGGCACTGAAAGCGATGTCACCCAAGACTTCCTGATGGTCAATGGCCCCGCGTTCAGCGCCGCCAAGGCCAGCAAGTTCCTCGGCAACCTGAAGCTGCTGGCGGCGACGACCGACAAGGCGCTGGGTGCGAAGAAGATTCTTTCGGCGGCATTGCGCGGCCTGGAGTCGCTGATCGAGAAGGTGGGCGGCGAGAGCAGCACCTTGATGGCGCTCGGCGGCGCACCGGTCACGAACATCCTCGGCGAGACCTTCTACACCCAGGTGCCGCTGCTCTACGGCCCCTACATGGCAAAGATCTCGGTGGTCGCCGTATCATTAAAAATGCTCGTGTTGAAGGACGCGCCGCTCGACCACAAGAACCATCCGAACGCAATCCGCGATGCGGTGGTCGACCATTTCAGCCGGCACGGCGGCGTCTGGGAGATCCGGGCGCAGCTCTGCACCGACCTCGAGACGATGCCGATCGAGGACCCGACGGTCGCCTGGCCGGAGGACGCGAGCCCGTATGTGACCGTCGGCCGGATCACGGCGCGAGCGCAGTCCGCCTGGAGCCCCGCACGGGTTGCGGCGGTCGACGACGGCATGTCGTTCAGCCCCTGGCACGCGCTCGCCGCGCATCGGCCGATCGGCTCGATCATGCGGGTCCGCAAGGCGGCCTACGAGATGGCGGCGCGCTTTCGGTCGCAACACAACGCGGTGAAGGTCGCCGAGCCGCGGCAATTGGAGTCCCTGCCATGACGATGACGACGATGACCGTCGCCGATGAGCCCGTCGCGGTTCGCCTGGCGCCTGAACGGCCCGGCGTTCACCGCATCTCGCTGCAGATCAACGGCGTCGCCCATGCGCTCGAAGTCGAACCCTGGACGACCCTGCTCGACCTGCTGCGCCAGCGCCTGCAGCTGACCGGCACCAAGAAGGGCTGCGACCACGGCCAGTGCGGCGCCTGCACCGTGC
>CAXTDH010000146.1:0-7437 GCA_964242405.1 uncultured Rhizobacter sp.
TCGCTGCACTGTTCGACGCAGATGTCCGTGCCCTTGGAGTGCAGCGTGGCCTTGGCCTTCTGGCGCAAGTCCTTCTCCTTCAGCTTCTCCACGGACAGCAGCACATTGATGTCGACGACTTGGTCGAAATGACGGGTGATACGGTCCAGCTTGCTGGTCACGTAGTCGCGAAGAGCAGGGCTGACGTCGAGATGATGGCCGCTGATCGTCAAGTTCATGGGAGATCCTTTCACAGGGGTAGGGACGAGCAGGACGGCGCCCAGGCCGGTTCGAACCCGATGGCTCGGCCTTGCCGGAACGCTGCCCGCCGGGCCAGTGTGCCCAGCATGGCCGACGCTGACAAGCGGGTTCCACTGTTCGCCGGAGGGTTCCTGCGGTGCCCGGACCGGCCAGGCTCGCTGTGCCCTAGTCTCCGGGAGTTGCGCCCGACCTGCCCGACTAGAATCCGCGCGACCGAAAGGCTTGCCGACATGATTTATCCCGAACTTTTCAAGCAGTTGGAAGCCGTCCGCTGGAACATGGACAAGGACATCCCCTGGGACCATTTCGACGCCAGCAAGCTGACGGACGAGCAGGCGCAGACCATCAAGATGAACGCCATCACGGAATGGGCGGCGTTGCCGGCGACCGAGATGTTCCTGCGCGACAACCGGGACGACAGTGATTTCAGCGCCTTCATCAGCGTCTGGTTCTTCGAGGAGCAGAAGCACTCATTGGTGCTGATGGAGTACCTGCGCCGCTTCCGGCCCGACCTGGTGCCGACCGAGGCCGAGTTGCACGAGGTTCGGTTCGAGTTCGACCCGGCACCCGCGCTCGAAACGCTGATGCTGCATTTCTGTGGCGAGATCCGGCTCAACCACTGGTATCGCCGGGCGGCCGAGTGGCACACCGAGCCGGTCATCCAGGCGATCTACGAAACTTTGGCGCGCGACGAGGCCCGCCACGGCGGCGCCTACCTGCGCTACATGCGCCGGGCGATGCAGCGCTTCGGTGACGAGGCACGCGCGGCGTTCGCGAAGGTCGGCGTGCTGATGGCGAGCGCGCGGCGCACCGCACAGGCGCTCCACCCGACCAACCTGCATGTCAACGTCAAGCTGTTTCCGCGCGACACGGTCCAGAGCCGGTTGCCGAACCCGGAATGGTTGGAGGCCTGGCTGGATACGCAGATCCAGTTCGATGCCGTCTGGGAGACCAAGGTCGTCGACCGCATCCTGCACAACCTCAGCCTGCTGCTCGAGCGCAGCTTCGCGAGCGTGCAGGAGCTCAACCGCTACCGCAAAGAGGTGACGGCAGCCGTGGCGGCTGCGGCCTTGCAACCGAAGTTGGCAGGAGGCGCGGCGGCGGCTTGATTCCGGTGGTGGAAGAGCCTGCGTTTCTAGCCAAGCTGTGCGGCAGCGGTGCGGAGCTCGCGGGCCGGGTGGCGGCGCTGCTCCAGCCGGTCGTCTTCACCAACGGCGTGTTCGACATCCTGCACCGCGGCCACGTCAGTTATCTGGCGCAGGCCCGGGCGCTCGGTGCCAGCCTGGTCATCGGCCTGAACAGCGACGCGTCGGCCCGCCGACTCGGCAAGGGCCCCGATCGACCGCTCAACAACGAAGTGGACCGCGCCTGCGTGCTGGCGGCGCTCGAGAGCGTCAGCCTGGTGGTGCTGTTCGACGAGGCGACGCCGGTCGAGCTTCTCAAGCGCGTTCGGCCGCAGCGTTACGTCAAGGGCGGCGACTACGACATCGAGTCGCTCGAGGAGACGGCCTGCGTGCGGAGTTGGGGCGGCGAGGCACAGGCGATTGCCTTTGTCGACGGGTATTCGACGACGGCGCTGGTACGGCGGATTCGGGGGTAGGTGGCGGACGGTGGCGGTGCGCCCTGGCCCCGGCCCTCCTCCCGGGTGGGTGAAAGAGCGAAGCCGACGAACCGATCGTTCTCTTCTATTGGCCTCGTCGGTTGACGAGCAGGATGCCGACGGCGACGGCGAGCAGGGCAGTCACCAGCCGCACGGTCACCGGTTCGGAAAGAAGCAGCACCGCCATGGCCAGGCCGAACAACGGGGTCAGCAGGGTGAAGGCGGCGAGGCGGGTGGCGGGGTAGCGGCGCATCAGCCAGAACCACACCAGGTAGCTGGCGAAGGTGACGATGACGGTCTGGAAGACGAGCGAGCCCAGCGCCAGGGCGGAGAGCGACTTCGGCATCGGCGCGCCGGCGGCGAGTGCCAGCCCGCTCAGGATGATGCCGCCCAGGCCGAGCTGGTAGAGCAGCGTCTTCTCGGGCGACGCGCTGGCGAGACGGCTGCCGCGGATGGCGAGCGTCGTGCCGCCCCAGAGCACGCCGGCCAGCACGCCCAGGGCGTCGCCGACCCACTGCCCTGTGCCCGCGGAACTGCTGGTGAAGCCTTCGGCGAACGCCCAGGCAACGCCCGCGAACGCCAACAGCAGGCCGGCCATCTGCACGCCCGACAAGCGCTCGTCGCGGCTCAGGAAGGGCATGCCGAGCGCGACGACGAACGGCGAGAGGTAGATGAAGACGACCATGCGCGAGGCGGTCGTCAGTTGCAGGCCGAGGAAGATGCAGGCGAATTCGCCGGCGAACAGGCCGCCGGCCAGCAGCCCGCCGGCGAGTGTCGCGTCGTGGGCGAAGACCGGAATGCCGCGCAGGCGCGACCAGAGCGCCACGAGCAACGCGCCGCCGACGCAGCGGATGGCCGCCTGCCAGAGCGGCGGCACCTCCGGCATCGCCGCCTTGGCCGCCACCTGGTTCAGCCCCCAGAGGAAACAGCAGGACACAAGCAGCACGACGGCCAGGCCGTCGAGATGCGGCTTGCGCGCCGTGGCGGGCGTGACGCGTGCCCGCGCTCGCGCGAGGTCGGCAGTGGCAGCAGTTGCGTCAGTGGTCGTCGCAGTTCCAGCAGTCCCGGAAGTCGAAAAAGGCTCAGCCGCCCCGGTGTTGTGGGGAGAGGTAGGAATCCGGGTGGTAGTCGCACTCGATGCAGTGGTGGTGTCAATGTCAGGCATGACCGTGATTGTCCCGCCTGGTGCCCCGCCAGGCGATCGCGGCCAGCGCACACACTGCGCCGGCGAGCGTGCCGCTGGCGTGCGCGAGGGGCGCGATGCTGATGTCCCAGCCGGGCGGCTGGCGCAGCGGCGGCCCCCACGGCGCCTCGCCGATCAGCTTGACGGCATATCCGCCGAGCACTCCCAGGGCGATGATGCGCTGCGCCCGGCTGCCGGCCGCCCACAGGAAGATCACCACGATCACCACCCCGGCATGCAGCACGCCCGACAGCCCCCCGAAGTGCAGCAGCGCCGGCTCGACCAGCAACCCGAACTGCGTCAGCGGCCAGGCGGCGAGCCAGGCCCAGGCGGCCCGGGTCGGCACCTGGGCGACGACGCCGAAGGCGGCGGTCAGCACCGCGCCCGCGAGGTTCGCCACCAGGTGCAAGCCGCTGTAGTGCACGGCGACGGCCGTCCAGGCGCGCCAGGGCTCTGCGAACCCGCGCCCGGGTTGCCAGTCGACGGATTCAGCGGCCAGCGGGTGATCGGCGAATGGCAGCGCCTGGCGGCACGCCCACCAACCCAGCGCCGCGCAGGCGCAGAGCAGGAGGCCCACCATCGCCCAGGCAGCAGCCCCGGGTTCGACCGACTTCCGCAAGCTCAAGTCATCGGCGGAAACACCGCATCCCAGAGCGCCTTCACCGCCTCGCGTTGCGGCAGAAGGGCGTCGGCGGCGAGTTGCGTCGGCTGTTCGTCGAGGCGCGCCCGGTGCTGCGCCCGGCGCAATTCGCGGTAGGCATCGGCGGCGGCACTGCCGACCGGCGCCGGCAGCAAGCCGTAGGCCTCCAGGCGATGCAGCAACGCGATGTTGCCGACATCGTCGACGAGGCCAGGGTGCGCGGCGCTGTGCGCCAACACCATCGCCTGCACCGCGAACTCCACGTCCATCATGCCGCCGGCGCTGTGCTTGACATCGAAGCGGCCGCCACGCACCGGGTGGCCGGCGCGCACCTTGGCACTCATCGCCCGCACCTCCACGGCGAGAGCGACCGGGTCGCGCGGCGTCTGCAGCACCCGGCGCCGTACGGCGTCGAACGGCGCTTCGAGCGGCGCCCAGCCGGCGCACCAGCGGGCCCGCGTCAGTGCCTGGTGCTCCCACGTCCAGGCGGTGTTGCCGCCGCGGCCGGTCTGGTATTTCTCGAACGACGCCAGCGAGGTGACGAGCAACCCCGAGCTGCCGTTCGGGCGCAGCGCGGTGTCGATGTCGAAGAGCTCGCCGGCGGCGGTGCGCAGCGTCATCCAGTTGATCAGCTTGCGGACGAAGGCGCCGTAGACCTCGGCGGCCCGATCGCCATCGGCTTCGTCGCTGCCCGCCGGGCCGGCGCTTTGCTCGCCACGCGGCTGCCCATCCTCGTACACGAAGACGACGTCGAGGTCGCTGCCGTAGCCCAGCTCCTTGCTGCCGAGCTTGCCGTAGGCGATCACCGCCAGCCGTGGCTCGGCCCGATGCGCCTGCTTCAGGTGCTTCCAGGCCCAGCGCATCGCGATCGACAGGGTGGCGTCCGCCAGTGCCGACAGGTCGTCGGCGACCTGCTCGACCGTGATGTGGCCCTCGACATCCCGCACCAGGGTGCGGAACACCTCGGCATGGTGGGCGCGGCGCAAGGTGTCGAGCAGCGACTCCTCGCTCGCCTGGCCGGAGCGCTCCCAGGCGTCGTGCCGTTCCTGCAGGTCGGACATGAATTCCGCCGCCTCGAAGCGGCCCTGCAGCAGGCGCTGGTCGGCCAGCTCGTCGATCACCCCGGGGTGCAGCATCAGGTAGCGCATCGGCCAGCGCGCCAGGCCGAGCAGCCGCAAGAGCCGGTTCTGCACCTCCGGCCGCTCGACCAGCATCGCCAGATAGCTTTCGCGGCGCAGCAGCGGCTCCAGCCAGTCGACGAAGCGGGTCGCCGCTTCCATGGTGCAGCGTTCCTCGGCCACGGCGCGGGCCGCATGGCTGATCAGCCGCGCCAGGCGCAGCTTGCTGTCGTCGCGCAGCACCTTGATCTTCGGCTGTTCGCGCAGCGGCCGGACGCGTTCGGCAAGCGCCGGCGGCAGCTGTTCGAGGAACTCGTCGCTGTCGATCGGCTGTGGCGGCCGGCCGCACGGCTTGCAACCGGCCGGGCCGCAGCTGGCGGGCGAGGGTGAACGGCCGTCGTGCAACAGGGCGTCGAACTCGCCGGCGACGAATTCGCGGACGGCACCGAGGTGGTCGAGCAGGTCGCAGGCGTCGTCGCTCCAGGTCATGCCGAGGCTGCGCGAGATCCAGGCGAGGTCGGCATCGTTGGTCGGCAACAGGTGCGTTTGCTGGTCGTCGAGGTACTGGATGCGGTGCTCGACCCGGCGCAGGAACTCGTAGCACTCCGCGAGCCGGGCGGCGCTCGCCGGCTTCATCAGCCCGCCGGCCGTCAGCTTGGCGAGCGCCCGGCAGGTCGAGCGGGTGCGGATTTCGGGGTACTGGCCGCCACGCGCCACCAGCAGCAGCTGGACGATGAACTCGATCTCGCGGATGCCGCCGCGCGAGAGCTTGACGTCGTTGGCCCGCTCGGGCCGGCCGGCGGCGCGGCGCTGCGCCTCCATCCGCACCTTGGCGTGGAGCTGGCGCAGGCCTTCGAAGACGCCGTAATCGAGGTAGCGGCGGTAGACGAACGGGGCGATCAGCGCCCGCAGCGGCAATGTTCGGCCGCTGCGGATGCTGGCCGTAGGTGCCACGACACGGCTCTTCAGCCAGGCGAAGCGCTCCCACTCGCGGCCCTGAACCTGCAGGTACTCCTCGAGCATCGCCAGGCTGACCGCCGACGGACCGGAGTTGCCGTTCGGGCGCAGCGCCAGGTCGACCCGGAAGACGAAGCCGTCTTCGGTCGTCTCGCCGATCAGGGTGTAGAGGCGCTTGCTCAGATGGCCGAAGTACTCATGGGCGCTGATCCGCTGGCCGGGGCGATCGCCAGGCCCGGCGCCGGTGAGGCCGTCGGTCTCGCCGTCTTCTTCGTAGACATAGATCAGGTCGATGTCGGAGGAGACGTTCAGCTCGCGGCCGCCCAGCTTGCCCATGCCGACGATCCAGAAGTCGATGCGCTCGCCTTCCGGGTTGCGCGGCGCGCCGAAACGGGCGTCGAGCTCACGGCGGGCGTGCTCGAGGGCGCAGTTCAGGGTCGCTTCGGCGAGGTCGGTCATCGCCGCGGTCACCTCGTCCATCGTCGCGTGTTGCTCGATGTCGAGCACGGCCAGGCGCTCGAGCACGAGCTGGCGCGTCACCCGCATGGCGCTGCCGAGCGACCGGCCCGCGGTGGTCATCGCCTCGATCACCGCGGTGATGACGGTTCGCATCGGCAGGCCGGGCGGCAGCAGTTCCAGCTCGGCCGCATAGCGCCTGCGGATCCGCTGCACGAAGCGGCTGTGGCCCGCGGCGGCGGTCTGCGGCATCGCTGCCAGCATCGAGGAAGCGACCGGGTCGACGGCGACCGCGTGGCTGAAGGTCAGACTCATACTGTGGAAGGATCGGAACCCATGGCAGGAAACAGGCTCTGTGCTAGTCTGGACTGTCAGACCGGGCGGATGTCACAGCGGCACGGCCAAGTCCGCGAGGCGCTCGGCGGCCGGGCGTGTTGCCGGCCCGAATGTGGCGATCTTGCCGAGTCGCGGTTGGCGCACCGATGCTGTCATGTCCTTGATCCCGCACGCCTCCGTGTCATCCCGACCGCTCGACCGGCCTGTCGTTCCTGCGATCGCAGTGCCGACGGCACCGCTTCGTGGCAGTGCCTGGAACCGGGCGGGGCAGGCCCTACTGCTCCTGTTCGCCACCGCCGCAAGCCTGCTGCTGATCGCCTGGCTGAGCTTTCATTGGGCGATTCTGCCCCACATCCCGGCATGGCGGGCGCCGATCGAGCAGCAGGCCAGCCGGGCGCTCGGCATCCCCGTCGGCATCGGCAGGATCGAGGTCCGTGCGAGCGGCTGGGTGCCCGCGTTCGAGTTGCACGACCTGACGCTGCAAGGGCCGGGCGGCCTGCCACCGCTGCGTCTGTCGCGCGTCCTGGCGACGCTCTCGCCGCGCTCGCTCCTCACCTTGCAGCTGCAGTTCGAGCAGTTGCTGATCGACGGCCCGCAGATCGAGGTGCGGCGCGATCCGACCGGCCGGATCTTTCTCGCCGGCTTCGATCTCGGCCGGCTCGATGCGCCGGAGAAGCCGGCCCGGAGCGACGATCCGGTCGCCGATTGGTTGTTTCGACAGCAGGAGGTGGTCGTCCGCAGCGGCGCCCTGCGCTGGACCGACGAGCAGCGCGGCGCGCCACCGCTCGATTTCAGCCAGGTCTCGCTGGTGATCCGCAACGGCTTGCGCCAGCATGCGCTGCGCCTGGACGCCATGCCGCCGACGATCTCGGGCGACCGCTTCAGCCTGGTAGGCCGCTTCACTCAG
>CAXTDH010000147.1:0-7386 GCA_964242405.1 uncultured Rhizobacter sp.
TCGACGCGATCCTCGACGCGGTGCGCTGGCTCGGCTTCGACTGGCACGCGCCGGAGCCGGCGCTGGCCGGCTCGATCGTTGACGGCTCGCCGGGGTCGGGCGACGCGGGCGCGACCACGAGCCACCTCTACTTCGCGAGCGACTATTTCGACTTCATGTACCGCGCGGCCGAGGCGCTCGTCGTCGCCGGCCACGCCTATGTCGACGAGCAGAGCGCCGACGAGATGCGCGCCGCACGCGGCGACTTCCAGACGCCCGGCCGCGACAGCCCGTTCCGCTCGCGCACGCCCGACGAGAACCTCGCCCGACTGCGCCAGATGAAGGCCGGCGAGCTCGCCGACGGCGCCGCCGTGCTGCGCGCGAAGATCGACATGGCGAGCCCGAACATCAACCTGCGCGACCCGGCGCTCTACCGCATCAAGCACGCCGAGCACCACAACACCGGCAACGCCTGGTGCATCTACCCGATGTACGCTTATGCGCACCCGATCGAGGACGCGCTCGAGGGCATCACCCACAGCATCTGCACGCTCGAGTTCGAGGACCAGCGGCCCTGGTACGACTGGCTGCTCGACACCCTCTGCGACCTCGGCCTGCTCGCCCGCCCGCGCCCGCACCAGTACGAATTCGCCCGGTTGAACGTCACCTACGTCGTCACCAGCAAGCGCAAGCTCCGGCAACTGGTCGACGAGCACATCGTCGACGGCTGGGACGACCCGCGCATGCCGACGATCGTCGGCCTGCGGCGGCGCGGCTACACGCCCGAGGCGATCCGCCTGATGTGCGAACGCGCCGGCACGAGCAAGGCCGGCGGCTGGACGGACTATGCGAGCCTCGACATCGCGCTCCGTGAAGACCTCGAAGGCAAGGCGCCACGGGCGATGGCCGTGCTCGACCCGGTGCGGCTGACGCTCAGCAACTGGGCGGAGGTGTTCGGCAGCGAGGCGCACCGCGAGCCGTGCGAGGCGCCCGCGCACCCGCACCGCCCGGAACTTGGCAGCCGGCAGTTCGGCCTCGGCCCGGAGGTCTGGATCGAGCGCGACGACTTCGTCGAAGCGCCGGTCAAGGGCTTCTTTCGCCTCTTTCCCGGCAACAAGGTGCGGTTGAAATACGGCATGGTCGTCGAATGCACCGGCTGCGAGCGGGACACGAGCGGCGCGGTGACGACGGTATTCGCGACCGTCGTACCGGACACCAAGAGCGGCACGCCGGGCTCTGACACGGTCAAGGTCAAGGGCACCATCACCTGGGTCGGCGTGCACGACGCGTGGCCGGCTGAAATCCGCCTCTACGACCGGCTCTTCACCGAGGCGCAACCCGACGCCGGCGGCAAGGACTTCAAGGCAGCGCTCAACCCGGCGAGCAAGAAGGTCGTCACCGGCTATCTGGAACCGTCACTGGCCTCGGCCCGACCCGACGAGAAATTCCAGTTCGAACGGCACGGCTATTTCGTCGCCGACCGGCATGATCATCGGCCCGGCCAGCCGGTGCTCAACCGGATCGCCGCCTTGAAGGACGGCTGGGGCAAGTAGCCGCGAACAGAAGCAGGCGCGAGCGGAGTTCGAGGCTGCCGGTCGATAATCCGGTCCACCTCATTCCTCCACGAGATTGCTTCATGAACCGCTTGTCGCCTTTCAAGAAAACCCTGGTCGCGGCTCTTTGGCTCGTCGTCGGCACCGCCGCGGTGGCGGCCGACCCCGCGGCGCACATCCGCGGCACCGTCGTCTCGGCGACCGCCACCGGCTTGACGGTGAAGACCGATGGCGGCGATGTCAGCGTCGCGATCGATGCGACGACGCGGATCGCCGGCGTCGTGCCGAGCAGCCTCGATCAGATCAAGGAAGGCACCTTCGTCGGCATCGCCAACGTGCCGGGGGCCAAGTCCTCGAGCGCGCTCGAGGTCGTCGTCTTCCCCGAAGCGATGAAGGGTGCCGGCCTGGGCGACTATCCGTGGGATCTGGCGCCGAAGAAGAAAGGCGGCGGCACGCAGTCGTCGGCGATGACCAACGGCACCGTCAAGTCGACCGCGGCGGCGAGCAGCGCCTCCACCGGCTCGGCGATGACGAACGGCACCGTCAAGAAGACCGAGACCTCCAAGGGCCTGGTGCTGACGGTCGACTACGGCAAGGGCGAGAAGACGATCCGCGTGCCGACCAACGTGCCGGTGGTCGGCATCGTGCCGGCGGATGCTGGCAAGCTCGTGCCGGGCGCCCATGTGTTCGTCTCCACCAAGCCGGACGCGCCGAAGAACGCCGCCTTCGTCGCCGTCGGCATCGACGGCACCGTGCCGCCGATGTGATCGCTGGTCCCGGGCCGGCAGCGGTCGGTTTTAGGCCGGCCTCACAATCGGCGCCATGAAAGCTCCCAAACGACTGCAGTCGCTGATCGATGAAGGCTTGCTCGACTCGGTCGTCCGCCAGTTGATGCGCGGCAAGGAGGCGATGGTGTTCGTCGTCCGCTGCGGGGGCGAGACCCGCTGCGCCAAGGTCTACAAGGAAGCGACCAACCGGAGCTTTCGCCAGGCGGTCGATTACACCGAAAACCGCAAGGTCAAGAACAGCCGGCAGGCCCGGGCGATGGCCAAGGGCACGAAGTTCGGCCGCGAGTCACAGGAGGCTGCCTGGCAGAGCGCCGAGGTCGATGCGCTCTACCGCCTCGCGGCGGCCGGCGTGCGGGTGCCGCGGCCGTTCAACTTCTTCGACGGCGTGCTGCTGATGGAACTGGTGGCCGACGCCCATGGCGACGCCGCCCCGCGCCTCAACGACGTGGTGTTCAGCGCCGACGAAGCACGGGCGCACCATGCCAGCCTGATTCGCGAAGTGGTGCGGATGCTGCGCGCCGGCGTCGTCCACGGCGACTTGTCGGAGTTCAACATCCTGCTGGCCGCCGATGGCCCGGTCATCATCGACCTGCCGCAGGCGATCGACGCGGCGGGCAACAACCACGCCAAGCGGATGCTGCTGCGCGACGTCGACAACCTGCGCGACTTCTTCGGCCGATCGGCGCCGGAGTTGCTCGCGACGCGCTTCGGGCCGGAAATCTGGCAACTGTTCGAGGCCGGCAGCCTGCAAGTCGATACGCCGTTGACTGGCCGTTTCGAGGCAAGGTCGGGGCCCGTGGACGTCGGCGGCGTGATGCGCGAGATCGACGATGCGCGCGCCGAGGAGTCTGCCCGTCGACTCAGGATGGCGCAGCCGGCGGGTTGACTCGGCGGGCGGCTTGTCGACTTCGAGTGAACCGGTGATGTCGAGTCCCGTGAATCGAACGGCTCGTCGATGGGCGCTCACGGTGGGCCTGCAGCTCGTCACCACCCTCGTCGCGGCAACGGCCGCTGGCACTGAGCCGCCACGGCAACGAATCGCCCCCGGTGGGGTCGCCGAGGTGCCATTGCCGAAGCAACGCCTCGCGCCTGGCGGTGTCGCCGAAGTGGTGCTGCCGCCATCGCCCGAGGCGCCCACCGTGGACGTGGCCGGCGTACCGGTGCTCGTCGTCAGATCCGCGGACCGATGGAAGGCGGTCGTCGGCATCCCGCTCGGGCAGGGTCCGGGGCCGCTGCGGCTGAACGTCCACACCACGCCGGAATCGGCCGTCACCGTGCAGGTGCACCCGTTCCCGTACGCCGAGCAGCGACTCAAGGTGCCGCCCGGGCAAGTCGACCTCTCCGCGACCGATCTGGCGCGATACGAGCGTGAACGATTGCACCTGGCCTCGGTAGCAACGACGTACAGCTCGCCGCCACCGGGCGACCTGCACCTCCTGCAACCCGTGCCCGGCGTCCGCTCGAGCTCGTTCGGCTCGCGACGGCTGTTCAATGGCCAGGCGCGCAACCCGCACGCGGGGATGGACATCGCGGCGGCCACCGGCACGCCGGTCATCGCGGCGGCGGCCGGCAAGGTCATCGACACCGGCGACTACTTCTTCAACGGCCACACCGTCTGGATCGACCACGGTGCCGGCCTGCTCACGATGTACTGCCATTTGTCGGCGATCGACGTCGAGGTCGGCGCGCAAGTGGCTGCGGGCAGCCGGATCGGCGCCGTCGGCGCCACCGGCCGCGTCACCGGCCCTCACCTGCACTGGTCTGTCAGCCTGAACCGGGCGATGGTCGACCCGGCGCTGTTCCTGGCCGAGCCTTGAGCGATTGGCTTGTGCCTTTGCAAATACCGTGGCGCTGCGGCTTGCTTGAAGCGCCGGGACCCTATCGCACGCGGCGCCGCTGCCCCGCTACAGTTGCGCGACCGAAGTGAACTTATGGTCGCGCGGGGTATCCCATGCGCGCTGCCCGCCTCCCACTTTCAACTCCTCGAACCGAGAACCTCATGATCTTGAATCGCCGCGATTTCTCTGCCGTCCTGGCAGGTGGCGGGCTCACCGCCCTGGCGCTGGGCGCTGCCGGCCCTGCTGCTGCGCAAGCACCGGCCGAAGGCGCCCAGTACACCCGGTTGAAACCGGCGGTGGCGTCACAGGCGGCTGCCGGCAAGATCGAGGTGCTCGAGTTCTTCTCGTACGCCTGCCCGCACTGCAGCGCGTTCGAGCCGACGCTCGAGGCTTGGGCGAAGAACCTGCCGGCGGACGTGGCCTTCCACCGCGTCCCGGTGCCCTTCCTCTTCAATGCCGAAGGTTTTCAGCGCCTCTACTTCACGCTCGAGACGCTCGGCAAGGTCGAACCGGTGCAGATGAAGGTATTCAGCGCCGTGCATGTCGACCGGCAGCGGCTCGACAAGCCGGCCGACATGGCCGCGCTGGCGGCCAAGAGCGGCATCGACAGCGCCAAGTTCCTCGATGTCTACAACTCGTTTTCGGTCGCCAACAGCGTCAACAAAGCGAAGAAGCTGAGCACCGACTACAAGATAGAAGCCGTGCCGACGCTCGCGGTGGCCGGCCGCTACCTCACCTCGCCCTCGCAGGCGGGCAGCCCGGAAGGCGCCCTTTCGACCGCCGACTACCTGATCGGCCAGGCCCGCCGGGGCGGCTGAACCGGCCGCTCGCCCTTCGCTGCCGCGGCGCCGGTGTCCCGTCGTCGTCAGTGCAACAGCTGATCGACGCCGCCGACCAAGGTCGCCCAGGGCTTCTGGTGAAGCTCCAGCCACTCGAGGTCGAGCTGCAGGTGCTGGATCAGCTCCGGGTGCAACGCCTGCAGCGTCGCCACCACCGGCAGGCCGCGCTCACCGGCGTCGCTCATGACGCTCGCCAGCCGCAGCACGGCTCCGAGCCGCGAGAACGGGCGTGTCGCGAGCGGGTCGGCGGCAGCGATGACGCCGGCCACGAGCGCCGGCGGAAATCGCCAGCGGCGCGCCAGTTCGCCGGTGACCTCGAGGTGGGTGCACTGCAGCACGGCGCGCTCGTGATCGAGCAGGCTGTCCGGCAGCACGGCGCGGCTTTCGGCATCCGCGACGGCCACCGGCTCGATCATCAGCATCAGCAGCTCGCCGGTGCGAACCACCAGGCCGGCGAGATAGGCGGTGTCCGGGTCGACGTCGCAAGCTTCGGCCAGCACGCGTGCATGGCCCGCGGTCGCGAGCGAATGACGCCAGAAGCGCAGCCGGTCGAAGTTGCCGGCTTTCGGAAACGCGCCGGAGACGCAGGACGCGAGGGCCAGGTCGCGCAGGCTCTGCAGGCCGATCGCCGCGGCCGCATCCCGGATCGTCGAGATCGTGCTGCGAGGGCTGAAGCGCGCCGAGTTCGCCACCCGCAGCAGCTTCACCGACAGCCCCTGGTCCTGCGCGACCAAGGCCGCGAGCGCCTGCATGCCGAGCGTCTCCTCGTCGAAGGAGCGCAACAGGCGGTGCGCGACTTCGGGCATCGAAGGCAACGCGGTGGCATTGGCGAAGAATCTGTCCATCGCGGTCGGCATGACAAGGTCCCCTGAGGTCTCGTGCCGTCACCCCGAGCCCCCTGCCCGCGAGACCGCGCACGCTGCTACTTCGGCATCTCGCGGCCGGGCTTGAGCAGCTTGTGCCGGGTGCACGGCGACCGGGATCAGGATTGCCGGGCGCACGACTGCCGGGCGCACGGTTGCCGGGCGATCTCGCGACACAAGGCGTTCAGCGCCGGCTCTTCGCCTTCCGGGCGTCGAACTCGGCGAGCTGCGCCTTCAGCAACAACAGCAGCCCCCGGGCGTTCTCCTCGCTCAGGCTGAGCACGCTGGGCGGCAGGCCGCTGGCCGCCTCTTCGTCACGCGCCGAAGCGGGCTGCACCAGCGCGTCGATCTGGACGCGGATCAGGCCGTTCGCGTTCGCCATGGACCTGACCTTGCGGACTTCGATCTGGTAGGTCTTCATGCGCAGCTTTCCTCCGTCACGAATGTGACCGGGTCATCGTCATCCACCTCGAACTCACGCGACTTCGATGCCGGCACACCGAGCCGGGCGAAGACCAGCGACGGGTCGTTAAGCGTCCGCACGGCCTGATAAACCGCCTCGGCCTCCAGGTAACACCGCCGCAGGTAGTGCAGCCATTGCTTGAGGCGCCCGGCGCGCGCCTTGGGCAGGATCCGGGTCGACACCAACTGCCAGAATTCGCCGATCAGCGGCAGCAGCTGCGACCAGGGGATCGCGTTCGGCTTGCCCGCGGCGATCGCCAAGGCCAGCCCGGGATCGGCCACCATGCCGCGCCCGAGCATCAGGTGCTCGGCCCCGGAAAGCCGACGGCAGCGAAGCGCATCCTCGACCGTCCAAATCTCGCCGTTGGCGATGACCGGCACGTCGACCGCGGCACGAATCCCGGCGATCCGTTCCCAGTAGGCGGGCGGCCGGTAGCCGTCGAGCCGCGTCCGGGCATGCACCACGATCTCGTCGGCGCCACCGCCGGCGAGTGCCTGCGCACACTCGACGGCGCGGCTCGTGTCGTTCGACCCGAGCCGCATCGTCGCCGACACCGGCACGCCGGCCGGCACGGCGCGGCGCACGGCGGCGACTAGTCTGCAGAGCAGCGCCGGGTCGTCGAGCAAGGCGGCGCCGCCGCCGTGGCGGTTCACCACCTTGGCCGGGCAGCCGAAGTTCAGGTCGACGCCGGCCGAGCCGAGTCGCGCCAGGCTGGCGGCGTTGTCCGCCAGGCAGCCAGGATCGGAGCCCATCAACTGGGCGCGAACCGGCACGCCGGCAGCGGTGCGGCTGCCGTTGCGCAGCTCGGGCACGATGCGGTGAAACACCCGGTCGGGCAACAGCGTGCCGGTGACGCGGATGAACTCCGAGACGCAACGATCCACGCCGCCGACCCTCGTCAGGACGTCGCGCAGGGTGAAGTCGAGCAGGCCTTCCATGGGCGCCAGAAGGATCATGGCGGGATGGTAAGGGTGCGGTGGCGTCGACTCGTCGGCGGCAGGGTGGTCGAGGTAGAGTCGCCGACCTGGACCTCGCCCTCGCGAATCCGATCTCCGGAGAACAA
>CAXTDH010000148.1:0-7372 GCA_964242405.1 uncultured Rhizobacter sp.
CGACGGAAACGGCTGCCAAGGCGGCCAAGCTCAAATCGGCGGCGCAGGCGTTCGTTCGGCAGCAGCGCTCGCACCAGCGTCGCCTCGACGCGCTCGGCCAGGGCCGACGCACCGCTCGCCGGGCTGCCGGCCGTGCCGCTGGCTGCTCTGCCGGTCGTGCCGCCAGCGTGTTCGTGATCCGCAGGATGATCGACGGCATCGTGAGCGCCGCCGCAGGCACAGGAGAGGCGCAGCGGCCGGTCGGCGTCGTAGGGATCGAAGGTCGGCATTGTGGGGAATCGAGTCGATGAACTCCCCGCATATCGCAAGGACCGCGCCATCGCTGTTCCCGTGTCGCCGCGGCGCAGTCCGCGAGCGACGATGAGTCCTCTCGCTGCTGATGCTGCTGCTTCAGCACGACTCAGGGAAAGCACGCTTCGATTCTGAAGATGCGCATGCTTCACTAGTGTGGGTCAGCGTGTTGCCGGTGCCGGTCAGGCCCCGTGCGTGCGCCTGTTTCTCAGCACGCCGCCCCGGCGGCGCCTCATCTACGCCGGACGAACCCGAGTCGAATGGTTACCGCCCTCGTCGTTTCGCCCTGGCGCCGCCACTCGCGCGACTCGACCGCCTCGGGGCCACGACCATGAAATTCCGCGCCTCGCAGCAGCGGATCGTCTTCGCGCTCTTCGTGTTGCTGCTCACGGGCTTCGCGCTCTTCCTGCCCGGCTTCGCACGCGTCGACAACCTGCTGACGCTGCTGCAGAACGTCGCGATCCTCGGCATCCTGGGGCTCGGGATGGCGGTGGTCGTGATCGGCCGCGGCATCGATATCTCGATGATCGCGACGCTCGCCGTGCCGTCGGGCCTCTTGCTGCAGATGGCCGCCGATGGCGTGCCGCTCGGCTACGCCGTCGCGCTCGCCTTCGGCCTGGCGCTGCTGTTCGGCGCGCTCAACGGCTGGCTGGTCGCGTACGCCGAAGTGCCGTCGCTGTTCACGACCCTTGCATCGGGGCTCTTCCTCGCCGGCCTCGGTCAGGGCGTGCTGTTCCACCTCGATGTGATCCAGTGGCCGGCCGCACTCGATGCGCTCGGCGGCATCGGCCGCGGCACGCTCGCCGGCTTGCCGATGCCGGTGGTGATGTTCGCGGTCGCGTCGGTGGGCATGGCGCTCTTTCTCAAGCGGCTGCGCGCCGGCGCCTTCATCTACGCGATCGGCGACAACCCGCTCACCGCCCGCGCCACCGGCCTGCCGACGCGGCCGGTGGTCGTCCTCGAGTACGTGCTCGCCGCCTCGATCGGCGCCTTCGCCGGGCTCGTGATGGCGGCGTCGGTCAACAGCATGCCGACGCGCATCTACAACTCGACGCTGATCTACGACGTCGTGCTGGTCGTCGTGCTCGGCGGCATCGGCCTCTCGGGCGGGCGCGGCGGCGTGCTCAACGTCGTCATCGGCACGCTCCTGATCGGCACGATGCTCAACGGCATGACGATCCTCGACGTGTCGTATTCGGTGCAGAACATCGTCAAGGGCGTGGTGCTGCTCGCCGCGATCCTGATCGATTCGGTCATCAACCCGCGCAACGAAGAAACGGCCCAGCAGGGCGATATCTGATCATTCCACGACAAGCAGGAGACCCCCGCATGACCTCGATCCGCCCGTTCGGTAGCTCATTCGAATCAGCCCTCGCACCGGCCCTTGCGCCGGCCTTCGCACTCGCCCTCGGGCTCGCTGCCGGCTCGTCGGCCTTCGCCCAGGGCAAGGGCCTCGACGAGCCGTTCCGCGCGCCCTACCAGAAGGCGCTCGCCGGCAAGACGGTCGGCTACATCCCGGTGGCGATGGGGTTCGATCTGACGCAGGGCTGGTTCGACGGCCTGAAGAAGCAGCTCGAGCCGTCGGGCATGAAGGTCGTCGTCCGCGACCCGAACTGGAATACCAATGCCGGCGCCCAGGCGTTCACCGCGCTGATCGCCGAGAAGCCGGCGGTGATCGTGATCCACAACCCCGACGTGCAGACCTACGCCAAGCTCATCAAGAAAGCCGAGGACGAGGGCATCTACGTCGTCCAGATCAACATGCGCTCGGCGCAGCCGTCGACCGTCTTCGTCGGTGCTGACTGGGTCGACATCGGCGAGCGCAATGCCGAGGCCGTGGTCCAGGCCTGCAAGGGCAAGAGCAACAAGATCGCCATCGTGCAGGGCGCGCCCACCGCGGCGACCAGCGCCTACACCTTGAAGGGCGTCGAGAACGTGCTGGCGAAGCACCCTGAGATGAAGGTGGTCTCGAACCAGGCCGCCGACTGGGATGCGGCCAAAGCCAAGGCGCTGACGCAGACGATCCTGAAGCAGAACGCCGACCTCTGCGGCATCGTCGGCTTCTGGGACGGCATGGACATCGGCACCGCCGCCGCCATCAAGGAGGCGGGCCTGACCGGCAAGGTCTTCCTCGCGACCTCGGGCGGCGGCGAGCAGAAGGGCACCTGCGACCTCGTCAAGTCGGGCGCCTTCGACCAGGACATCAGCTACGACGTGCCGACCCAGGCCGGCGACATGGCGGCGATGATCAAGTGGCTGGTGCAGGGCGGCGTCAAGCCCGGGCAGAGCAAGCAGAACATCTACACGACGCTGATTCCGGTGACGAAGGAGAACGCGGCCAAGGACGGCACCTGCTGGAAGCTCGGCAGCGCCAAGTAGGCGGCAGGCGATGGAACGTGTCGCGGACCCTCATCTGCTCGACCTTCCCCCGGCCGAGGTCGGGCTCGGCGAAAGGCTGACCCGATTCCGCTACCGCTGGTGGCCCGACCACTGGCTCGGCGAGATCCTCTCCAAGCGCTGGACGGAGACGGCGATTCCGGTGCTGTTGCTGCTGGTGGTCGTCGCCATTTCGAGCCGCGTGATCGGCAACTTCTGGTCGGGGGCAGCGCTCGCCGACACCTTCCGGCAGGCCGGCGAAGTCGGCTTCGTCGTCCTCGGCCTTGCGCTGGTGATGATCGTCGGCGGCATCGATCTGTCGGTCGGCTCGATGTTCGCGCTGACGAACTTCTGCGCGTTGATGCTCATGCACGTGCTGAAGTGGCCGGTCGGCCTGGCCGTGCTCGGCACGCTCGCCTGCGGCGCCGCGCTCGGCGCCATCAACGGCGTGCTCGTCGGCTACCTGCGGCTGCGGGCGTTCCTGACGACGCTCATCACGCTCATCATTTTCCGCTCGGCCTACGAAATACTGTCGCTGCAGTACTCGACCGAGATCGCCGGCAACCTGCCCGATTCTGCGGTCTGGGACTTCATCGGCAACGGCACCTTTGGCGGGCTGCCGACCGCCGGCTGGCTTTATGCCGTCGCCGCGATCGCCGGCCATGTGATGCTGACGCGGCTGCGCTTCGGCTGGCACATCATGGCGATCGGCGGCTCGCGGCGCTCGGCCTACAACGGCGGCATCGCGGTGCGGCGCACGGTGGCGCTCTGCTACGTCATCAGCGGCATGCTGACGGCGGTCGCGGGCTGCTGCTTCGCCTCCCGGCTCGCGACCGCGGGCGCCGACATCGGCGTCGGGCTGGAAGTGATGGTGCTGACGGCCGCGGTGGTCGGTGGCATCAGCTTGGGTGGCGGGCGCGGCTCGGTGACCAAGGCCATGGTCGGCACGTTGATCGTGCTCCTGATCACCAACGGCCTGACCTCGCTTTCGGCGCCCGGCGGCGTCAACCGGATGGTGCTCGCGGCCATCCTCATCATCGCCGCGGTGGTCGACGTGCGCTGGCTAAAGAACCGGCAGCGCATCATCAGCAAGGTCTATGTGAGCCCGACGTACCACGCGCTGCCACCGGCCGCCTCCTGCAGCACCACCGGGGTCGGCGTCTGGGCGCTCAACGACCGGTTGCGCGACGTGACCTTGATCGGCCTGGGCCGCATCGAGGCGCCCGAGGACGTGATCCTCGACCGCCACGACAACCTCTACGCCGGCTCGCGCCACGGCGACGTGATGAAGTTCTACGCGCCCGATTACGAGCGCATGGAGGTCTACGCCCACATCGGCGGCCAGCCGCTCGGCATGGCCTTCGACCGCGCGGACAACCTCCACGTCTGCATTGGCGGCATGGGCCTCTACCGCGTCACGCCGGCGGGCGTGGTCGAGCGCGTCACCGACGAGACCAACCGCAGCCTGCGCTCGATCAACGACGACAGCCGCCTGCGCCTGGCCGACGACCTCGACATCGCCGACGACGGCCGCATCTTCTTTTCCGAGGCGACGACCCGCTACGAGATGGACGAGTGGCCGGTCGACGGCCTGGAGGCACGCGGCAATGGCCGCATCGTCTGCTTCGACCCGCGCGACGGCACGACGCGCACGGTGCTGCGCGACCTGAAGTTTCCGAACGGCATCGCGATCGCGAGCGACGGACTCTCGATCCTGTTCGCCGAAACCTGGGGCTGCTGCATCAAGCGCTACTGGTTCGACGGGCCGAAAACCGGGCAGGTCGAGACGGTCATCGCCAACCTGCCCGGCTACCCCGACAACATCAACCTCGCCTCCGACGGCCACTACTGGCTCGCCCTCGTGGGCATGCGCTGCCCGGCCTACGACCTCGCGATGCGCATGCCAGGCTTCCGAAAGCGCATGGCCCAGCGCGTGCCGGTCGACGAATGGCTGTTTCCGAACATCAACACCGGCTGCGTGCTCAAGTTCAGCGAGGCCGGCGAGGTGCTCGAGACGCTCTGGGACCTCGGCGGCGAGAACCATCCGATGATCACCTCGATGCGCGAGCACCGCGGCCACCTGTACCTCGGTGGCATCGCCAACAACCGGATTGGCCGGCTGAAGCTCCCCGGCGCCGACCCCGATTTCGTCCAGTACGACCGGCGCTGGAAGGTATCGGCATGACGACGAGCGTGCTGAGGGCTTTCGCCGACCGGCTGCTCGGCCGCGGCAGCGCGGCGATCACGGTGCCGGTGATGGACGGGCTGCTCAAAGCCAACCGGGCGCTCGACGACGCCGAGGTCGTCGCCGAATGTCCGGGCATCGACGACCTGGCGAGCGACGGCGCCACCTTGTGGGTGAGCGCCGGGCCGGTGTTGTTGCGTGTCGACGGCGCGACCGTGACGCCGTTGCAGCGCTTCGACGCGACGATCAGCGCGATCGCCGCCCATCCGACGGGCCGCGTGGCGGTCGCGCTCGCGGGACGGCAAGTGCGCGTCTTCGCTTCGCGGGATGATGTCTTGAAAGATGTCGCCACCTTCGACCGCTGCGCCGGCACGCCGCTCGTCTGCGTCAACGCGCTCGCCTTCGACGGCCCCGAGCAGCTCGTCTTCAGCGAAGGCTCGCAGCGCCACGGCCCCGACGACTGGTGCCGCGACCTGATGACGCTGGGCGCGACCGGGCGCGTCGGCCGCTGGCGTCATGGCCAGGGCGCCGAAGCGACCGAGCTCGCAAGCGGCCTGCGCCATGCGTACGGCGTCCTGCCCACAGCCGACGGCGTGCGGGTAAGCGAGAGCTGGCGCCACCGCGTGCTGAACGTCGACCGGACGGCGCCGGTGCTCGCCGAATTGCCCGGCTACCCATCGCGCATGACGCCCGCGGCCGGCGGTGGCTTCTGGCTCGCCTGCTTCGTCTGCCGCACGCAACTCGTCGAATTCGTGCTGCGCGAGCCGGCGTACCGCGAGCGCATGGTCGCCGAGATCGACCCGCGCTACTGGATCGCGCCGGCGCTGTCGTCCGGCCACAGCTTCCTCGAGCCGCTGCAGGGCGCCGGCGTGAAGACGATGGGCGTGGTGAAGCCCTGGGCGCCGCCGCGCTCCTACGGCCTCGTCGTCAAGGTCGGCGCCGACGGCGCCATCGCCGGCTCGCTGCACAGCCAGGTCGACGGCCGGCACCACGGCATCACCGGCGTCACCGAGCACGACGGCCGGCTCTACGCGGCCTCCAAGGGCGCGGGGCGCCTGCTGGCGATCGACCCGGGAGAAATCCGATGGACGCGGTAAAGACGGACGCGGTAAAGACGGACGCGGTGAAGGCCGACACGGTGCTCGAACTGCGCCAGGCGACCAAGCGCTACGCCGGCGTCGCCGCCATCGATTCGATCGACTTCGCCCTGGCGCGCGGCGAGATCCACGCGCTGCTCGGCGAAAACGGCGCTGGCAAGTCGACCTTGACGAAAGTGATGGCCGGCGTGGTGCCCCTGACCTCGGGCGACATGCTCGTCGAGGGCCAACCGGTGCAGTTGCGCACGCCGCTCGAGGCCCGCCAGCAGGGCATCGCGATGGTGTTCCAGGAGACCAGCCTGGTGCCGACGATGACCGTCGCGCAGAACCTCTACCTCGGCCAGGAGGCGTTCTTCAACCGCCTGCGCGGCGTCTACATTTCGGCGCAGCAGTTCCTGCAGTCGCTCAACTTCGATGTCGACCCGACCGCGACCGTCGGTGTGCTAGGCGCGGCGAAGAAGCAGATGGTCGAGATCGCCCGCGCCGTGCTGCACAAGGCGCGGATCATCATCTTCGACGAGCCGACCGCGAGCCTGACGCCCGAGGAGAAGAAGTACTTTTTCGACCTGCTGCGCAGCTTGAAGGCCCGCGGCGTCTCGGTGATCTTCATCTCGCATGCGCTCGAGGAGGCGCTGATGATCGCCGACCGCATCACCGTGCTGCGCGACGGAAAGCACGTCGTCACCGACGCCGCGGCCAGCTTCGACCGGGCGCGCGTCGTCCAGGCGATGGTCGGCCGCGACTTGTCGGAGACGCTCTACGGGCAGAAGAAGACGACGGTGCGGCCGCCGGGCGAGTGCCTGCTCTCGGTGCGCAACCTGCGCATGGCGGCGATGGTCAAGAACAACTCGCTCTCGGTGTTCGCGGGGCAAGTCACGGGCGTCTTCGGCCTCGTTGGCGCCGGCCGTACCGAAACCTTCAAGGTCGTCGCCGGCTTGATCAAGCGCGACCTCTTCCATGGCGGCGAGGTGCTGCTGCGCGGCAAGCCGGTGCGCTACCGGGTCGCCCGCCAGGCGGTGAAGGACGGCATCGCCTACATCACCGAAGACCGCAAGGTCGAAGGCTTCTTCGAGACCATGTCGGTGGCGCAGAACATCTACATGGGGTTGATGGCCAAGGTCGGCAGCCCCTTCGGCGCCGTCTCCAACGCCGACGCGCGGGCCGTGGGCCAGCACTGGAAGCAACTGTTGAACGTGCGGTCGGCGTCCAAAGACCCGAAGGTCATCGAACTCTCGGGCGGCAACCAGCAAAAGGTGGTGATCGCGAAGTCGCTGGTGCAGGAGCCCGACGTGCTGATCTTCGACGAGCCGACCCGCGGCGTCGATGTCGGCGCCATCGCCGAGATCCACGCCGAGATCAACCGCCTGGCGGATGCTGGCAAGGCGGTGGTCGTGATCTCGTCCTACCTGCCCGAGGTGATGGC
>CAXTDH010000149.1:0-7341 GCA_964242405.1 uncultured Rhizobacter sp.
CCTGCTGCTCTCGCTCCCTGAGGACCCGCAGCGTTACCCGGTGGCCGGCAAGGTCGCCTGGATCACGCCGGCGAACGCGTCGGGCGGCCGCACCCAGGGCGTCGGCGTGCGCTTCCCGAACGACGACAAGACACGGGCGCTCAAGCAGCGCATCGAGGAGGCGCTCGGCACCTCGATATCCTCGGCCAAGCCGACGCAGACGATCTGAGAGGGCTCCTGCAGCCCGAGGACCGGCCTATTCGCCCGATGTACGTCGATTCCCACTGCCACCTGAGCCTGCCCGGTCTGGCCGAGCGCCTGCCCGAGATCCGCGCGGCAATGGCGGCGGCCAACGTCGACCGGGCACTCTGCATCTGCACGATGCTCGAAGAGTTCGACGCGGTCCACGCGCTCGCCGCCGACCACGACAACTTTTGGTGCAGCGTCGGCGTTCATCCGGACAACGAGGAGGTGCGCGAACCGAGCGTCGCCGACCTGCAGGCCTTGAGCCGTCGCCCACGGGTGGTCGCCATCGGTGAAACAGGCCTCGACTACTACCGGCTGAATGGGCGCAGCATCGCCGACATGGAATGGCAGCGCGAGCGGTTTCGCGTCCACATCGAGGCGGCGCGGGCCACCGACCTGCCGCTGGTGATCCACACCCGCAGCGCCAGCGACGACACGTTGCGGGTCCTGACCGAGGAAGGTCGGCGTGAAGTCACGGGCGTCTTCCATTGCTTCACGGAAACCGAAGCCGTCGCCCGCGCCGCGCTCGACCTGGGCTTCATGATTTCCTTTTCCGGCATCCTGACGTTCAAGACGGCCGCCGCCCTGCGGGACGTCGCCCGTTTCGTGCCGCTCGACAGCTGCCTGATCGAGACCGACAGCCCGTTCCTCGCGCCGGTGCCCTTTCGCGGCAAGACCAATACGCCGGCGCTGGTGCCCTACGTCGCCGCGGAGATGGCCGCTGTCAAGGGCGTGAGCGTCGAGCTGATCGCCGAAGCGACGAGTCGCAACTTTGAACGGTTGTTCCGGATTACCCCATCGACCGACGCGAAGGCGGACGCATGATCCACCGCAAAGCCCAGCCCGAGCCTGTGACGTCCCTTGGTCGTCGCTTGGGTACCGCCCGTGGCGCCGTGCTGGTCGCTCTCCTGTTCGTCCTGGGCGCCGCGAGCGCCGCGCCGTTGGACGACTTCTTTACCGCCATCCGGGCCGACAACGCCGGGCTGCTGCGCAGCGTGCTGCAGCAAGGCGTCGACCCGAACAGCCGCAGCGACAAGGGCTTGCCCGGGCTGACCCTGGCGATGCAGGAGCAATCACTGCGCTCGGCGAAGCTGCTACTGGCTCAGCCCGGCATCGACGTCGATGCACTCAACCCGGCCGGCGAATCGGCGTTGATGATCGCGGCGATCAAGGGCGACCTGCCGGATGTCAGGGCGCTGATCGAGCGCGGTGCGCGCATCGAGCAGCCCGGCTGGTCGCCGCTGCACTACGCCGCCATCGGGCCGGAGCCGGCGATTCTCAAGCTGCTGCTCGAGCGTGGCGCAGCGATCGACGCGTTGTCACCCAACGGCAGCACGCCGCTGATGTTGGCGGCGCAATACGGCAGCGAGGACAACGTCAAGCTGCTGCTCGCGGCCGGTGCCGACTGGCGGTTGCGAAATCAGAAAAACCTGGCGGCGATCGACTTCGCGCGTCTGGGCGGCCGGGACTTCATGGTCAGACGATTCGAAGCGCTGCAGCGCTGATCCCGGCTCGGAAGTCGGCGCCTCCGGGCGGCCATGGGCGCGCAACGCTGACCCGCTTTGTCGGAACTACGCCGACAGCCGCCATGGCGGCGAGCCGACTGGCTGCGCGTGGCCGCTACTCCTAGAGTCTGTCAACGCCTCGCCCACGACAGGATTCCGCCATGACGACCCTCCAGATCGCCTCCAATCCCTTCGCCCAGATGATGGATCCTGCCGCGGTGATCGCTGCGGTCGAGCGGTCCGAGCGGCTCCGGCGTCTGCACAGCCGCATCTGCCGGCCGCTCGACAAGGTGCTCGTGACGGCCGCAGCCATCGACGGCTCGGACAGTGAATCGGTCGACGGAGCCGATGGGCTCGGCGACCTGTCAGCCGGCAGCGCCATCTGACCCCCCCGCCTCACCTGACTCACCTGGTGCAGGTCGACGACGTCGGCTCGCGTCAGTAGCCGATGCCATAGCGGTAGCCGCGAAAAGCGAGCACCGCGGATCTCAGCTTGATCTGTTGCAGCACGAGCCCGGGTGCGAGGGTGTCGCCCTCATGGAAAAGCTGCCCGTTGACGATGACGAAGCGGCTGCCGGGGCTCTGCGAATAGATCGAGCCACCGATCGCGAGCCGCGGCAGATCACGGCGGACGTCCTCCGGCAGCTCCTCCACCGCGTACACCCGGGTCGGGGCCGACGCCGCGGCACCTGCCGGCTCCGCTTTCGCTGCCAGGTCAGCGGCTGTCACCTGGGCACCGGCTGACGGTGTTACCGGCGTCGCTGCAGCCTTCGGAGTCGCTGCAGTCGCTGCCGGCCTGCGGGCCGGGCGTCCGGTCGGTGCCTCGCTGGTCGCAGCGGCGCGTGCCTGCCGCGGCGGCTGCCCGGCCTCGACCGGCACCGATCGCTCGATGGCGGAGGGCGGCGGCGAGGCGCCAGAGACGCCCGTCGATGCCGTGACGGCCGGCGTCACGACCGTCGCGCCGCCACTGTCGGGCCTGCCTACGCCGGCGCTGTCCATGCCGACCCTTACGCTGCCGGCCCTGTCCGTGCCGACAGCGCCGCTGTCCCGACCGAAGCCCTGCCAAGCCCACCAGCCGGCGAGCAGCATCGCCGCCGACAGCAGCGCCGTGCCCGCGGCCGCAGCGTCGCGGCGCCAGCTTCGTGGCCCGGCAACGACGCCCGCACCGGCGGCCACGGCGCTGCCGGCCGGTTGGGCATGCAGCCCCGGTACGGGGCCCCGGTCGCGTTCGGCGTCGGCCCGCCGGAGGGCGTCGAGGATGTACGACATGGGCAGCTTTCAGTTCGGCGTGGCCGCGACCGATGTCGGCGTCGGTGCGGCGGCGGTGAGCAGGTGCGGTTCTTCGATGCCGAGGGCACGGTTCAGCTGCATGAAGGTGGTCGGTCCGGCCAGTCCGTCCGGCTTCAGGCCCTGCGCCAACTGGAAGGCCGAGACCCGGGTCCTGAACGCCTGATCGACGCCCGAGGCCGTGCCCCTGGGATCGGCGACCGGCTGCAGGCGGGCGAGCTGTGCCATCAGCCAGTCGCCGGATCGCCCGGAGCCGGGGCCTGTCACGCCGCCGGCATAGTCGGGCGGTGTCCGCCAGAAGGTCGAGAAGTCGCCGCGCCACACGGCCGCCAGCGAGCCGAGCGTGACGGTTCGGCCGGCGTCACCGATGCGCAGCGTGGCACTGCGATCGGAGAGCCCCGTCAGCACGGCGTAGACCGGCTTGCCGTCGCCATCGCGCAACGTCAACAGGCCGGGCCGATCGAGCTGACGGATCAGCGCCAGGGTGCTGCCGGTGCTGCGGTAGCACTGGACGGGTCGTGGTGGGGATGCGTCCGCCGGCCGGCAGGGGTCGTCGACCGGCGACAGCTTCCAGGCCAGCGCCAGCCGTCGCCAGGCGTCGCGCTCGTCGTGCGCGGCCGCGGTGGCGTCGGTGGACAGGTCGGCAGCGCTCAGCACGACCGCCAGCGCATCACCGGCAGGGCTCGCCGCCGGCACTGCCGAGCGATTCGCCTTGGCCGTGCCCGAAGCCAGGGACGAAGCCGAGGCCGAGGCCATGTTCGACGCCTGTGGCGCCGCAGCGAGTGCCTGTCGATCAGTCGACGCACCGGGCGCTGCGCGAGCCACTGTGTTCGGGCTTCGAGCCGTCCAGCGAGCCGCGCCGTACACCGACGCCCCCAGCACCGTGGCGCCTGCCAGCACGCTGCCGACCAGGATCGCCGCACGCCTCCCAGCGGGTTCCGCGCGGTCGGCGGCTGCGACGCTGCCGAACACCTCGAGCGCCGCCCGGTCGACGATCGCCCGGTCGACGACGTGGCGGCCGGTGGCGTAGGCCCCCAGCAACGCACGGTCGCAGAGCAGGTTGATTCGTCTCGGCACGCCGCGCGCCAGCCGGTGGATTCGCCGCAGTGCACCAGCGTCGAAGGGCAAGGGGCCGCGCAGGCCGGCGACGCCAAGCCGATGGCGGATGTAGTGACTGGTCTCGACATCCGACAGTGCATCGAGGTGGAACCGCGCGATCACGCGCTGCGCCAGCTGCTCGAGTTCCGGGCGGGCGAGCAGGCTGCGCAACTCCGGCTGACCGATCAGGATGATCTGCAGCAGCTTGCGCTCGTTCGTCTCCAGATTCGTCAGCAGGCGCAACTGCTCCAGCACCTCGGCCGACAGGTTCTGCGCCTCGTCGATGATCAGCAGGTTGTTCTGGCCGACCGCATGGGTGCGAAGCAGGAACTCGTTGAGCGGATCGAGGTAGTCTTTGACAGTGCCGGCGCTGCCCGCCTGTCGCGGCACGAGCAGCGCCGCCGGGATTCGAAATTCCTCGCAGATCGACCGCAGCAGCTCGCTGACCGTCAGCTTGGGATTGAAGATATAGGCGACGTGGCAGCGCGGCGGCACCTGTTCGAGGAAGCAGCGGCACACGGTCGTCTTGCCGGCGCCAATTTCGCCGCTAAGCAGGACGAAGCCACCGCCACCGCCGACGCCATACAGCAAATGAGCCAGCGCCTCGCGGTGCCGCTCGCTCATGTACAGGTAGCGAGGGTCCGGCGCGATCGAAAACGGTTCTTGCGTGAACCCGAAGAATTGCGCGTACATGCGGGTGAGAATACCGCGCCGATCACGGCCGGCGCGGGCCTATCGGCGCGACCCGTCGCCCAGGGATGGACGAGCCGCCGGTACCGCGCGTTGCTTCAGCGAGAGCGACTCAGCAGGCTGACGAGCGCCATGGCTGCTGCGCCGACCGCGGCCGCGATCAGCAAGGATTTGAGCGGTGCTTGCTGGGCATAGGCACTGGCGGCATCGAGCGGCGCCGATATCTTGTCGACCGCCGGCGACGCCTTGTCACGCAGGCTGTGCAACTTGTCGGACACGCCGGTGAGCACGTTGGTGGTCACACGGTGCGTGGCGGCAATGGCCGCATCCGCCGTGTCGGCCGCACGGTCGATGACGTTTCCGGTCGTGGGGGTGGTGGTGGTTTCCATGTCGACTCCTTGTTCTGGAAGTGTTGGATTCTCGTTCGCCACCGCAACCACACGAGACGGACGCCCGCTACGCGAACGGTGAGGCATTTCCTACGAATGCGCGCGCCCATCATCCGCTCGGCCTTGCAATGTCGGACACCGCGCTATCCCCAGGTCGGCCGATGCCGGTTACATGCAGAGTGCCCACGGATCTTCGGAAGCGCTGTTCTACTCTCAAGCTTTTGGTCAGGAACGACAACAGCATGGAGCCCATTGCCGCACCAGCCCCCATACGCACGTTGTTCGTCGAGGACAACGAATACCTGCGCGAAATCATCGGCGAGTTGTTGCAGGAGGAAGGTCTGGCGGTGACGGCCTGCGCCGACGCCGAGGAGGCCGAGGCGGAATTCCTGCGTACGCCCTATGACCTGGTGATCACCGACGTGAGCCTGCCGCGGATGTCGGGCACCGAACTGGCGAAGCGCCTGCTCGGTGCCGCACCGTCGACCTGGGTGGTGTTCTCGTCCGGCTATGCACTCGACAAGGGGCTGCAGCAATTCGGTCCGAACGTCCGGTCACTGCCCAAGCCGTTCGAGGTCGAGGCCTTGCAGGCGCTGCTCCTCGAGATCCGGCGCAGCCAGGCCGCCTGACAGACGGTCACGGCCGTGCACCGCTGCCCCTCTCCGTGATGACTCATTCAAGGAACCGATGACGCCCGACTCAGCAGACGATCCACCCGGGCTGGACCCCAAGGCACGTGCCGCCAGCGGCGTGGCCGGCCTCGACGACATCCTGGGCGGTGGCTTCCCCTCGCGTCATCTCTACTTGCTCGAAGGCAGCCCAGGATCCGGCAAGACGACGCTCGGCATCCAGTTCCTGCTCGAGGGGGTGAAGCAGGACGAATGCGGCCTCTATATCACCCTTTCCGAGACAGCGTCGGAGCTGCGTCAGGTCGCGGCGTCGCACGGCTGGTCACTCGACGGGCTGACGGTCTTCGAACTGATCAACGAGGATGGACTCAGCCCGGGTGCCGAGCAGTCGATCCTGCACCCGTCCGAGGTCGAGCTGGGCGAGACGACACGCGGTGTCATGGCGGCGGTCGAGCGCCTGAGCCCGGTCAGGGTGGTGTTCGACAGCCTGTCGGAGATGCGCTTGCTGGCGCAGGATTCGCTGCGCTACCGCCGCCAGATCCTGGCGTTGAAGCACTTCTTCGCGGCACACCGTTGCACGGTCTTGATGCTGGACGACAAGAGCGCTCAGCAGAGCGATGTGCAACTCCACAGCATCGCCCACGGGGTCGTCTGCCTCGAGCAGAGCATCGATGGCTACGGCCCGGAGCGCCGCCACCTCCGCGTCATCAAGATGCGCGGTGTCAAGTTCCGGGGTGGCGAACACGATTTCAACCTCGAGACCGGCGGTCTGTCGGTGTTCCCGCGGCTGGTCGCCTCCGAGTACCGCACCACTTATATCGCCGAGAGCGTCAGCACGGGGACTGCCGAGTTGGATCTGATCCTCGGAGGAGGTCTCGGCCGCGGCAGCAACACCTTGTTTTCCGGCCCGTCCGGCGTCGGCAAGACGACCACGGCGATGGCGACCGTCCGGGCGGCGCTGCAACGTGGCGAGAAGGCGGCCTACTACCTTTTCGACGAGGGCATCAACACGCTGTTGCAACGCATGGACCAGCTCGAGATCCCGATCCGTGACTTCATCGAAAGCGGGCAGCTCGAGATCCTGACGCTGGACCCGGCACAGGTGTCACCCGGCCAGTTCGCCAGCATCGTTCGTCGCTCGGTCGAGGAGCACGCCGCGAAGATGGTCGTGATCGACAGTCTGAACGCCTACCTGCAAGCCATGCCCGGCGGCAAGTTCCTGCTGCTGCAGATGCACGAGCTGCTCACCTACCTCAACCTGAACGGGATCGTCAGCATCCTCGTGCTCGGCCAGCACGGCCTGATCGGCGAGGTGCGGGCGGATGTCGACCTCAGCTATCTGAGCGACGCTCTTCTGCTTTTCCGCTTCTTCGAGTCGAAGGGAAAGCTGCTCAAGGCGGTGTCCGTGGTGAAAAACCGGACCAGCAACCATGAGTTGACGATCCGGCAATTCCGGCTCGGCAAGGGCGGCGTCGAGATCGGCCCGGAGCTGGTGGATTTCGTGGGCGTGCTGACCGG
>CAXTDH010000150.1:0-7301 GCA_964242405.1 uncultured Rhizobacter sp.
CTGCTACGGCATCGGTACGTCGGCCCCGGCCACTAGCGGCCTGCCGCTCGATGGCAGGGTATTCCGCGCCCTGGCCGCCAGCACGGCCCAGTCGGTGCCGATCTACCGTTTCCGTTCACTCACGCCGGGTTCGACAGGCACCCGCTACTGGTTCAATCGCGGCAGCATCCCCTTCGCCGGGTTCACGTATGACGGCATCGCCTTCCATGCCTACGCCGCAGCACGGGCCGACACCGAGGCGGTCTACCAACACTACGCCATCAACGCAGCGGGCGAGTGGTTGTTCTACCTGAGCAACTCGGCCACGGCCGCGTCGGGTTGGACGGCCGGCGCGGTGCTGTTCCATGCACCGACCGATGCGGCCTCCGCAACCGTGCCGGCCCCGGCTCCTCCAGCGTCACCCAGCTTCAGCCTGGCGGCACCCCCTGACAACAGCCTCGCCGTGAAGCCGTGGGGCCTGCCGGTCGTCAGCGACATGATCAGGGTGATGCCGGTCGGCGGGTTCAATGAGTCGGTCTGGTTCACCGTCACCGGCGCGCCCCCGGGTGTCCTGGCACTGCCGTCGCCGGATCATTCGAAAGGCGGGACGAAGCTCCTGGTGACGGCTCTGCCGGGCGTCAAGGCGGGCAGCTACACGCTCACCGTCACCGGGAGCTCGTTCGCGACTTCGACCGTGCCGGCGGCCACCGCCCGTACCACCATGACCGTCCAGGTGGGTTGATTTCCACCTCACCCTTCGTGCAGGCCGACATGCGTGACGACATGCTCTTCGATCCTGCGGTGCGGCCGGCATTCACCCCGACGGGCGCAAGGCCGTGCCCGCCTGCCCAGGCGTGTCATTTCGGCCCTTCTTCGGCGCCGCTGTCCGGCTGGTATCACGCTGCGGCGGTGCCAGCCGGCAGCAGCCTGGCGGTGCTGATCTGCCCGCCGATCGGGGACGAAGCCATCGCCGTCCACCGCGCGATGCGGCAGCTGGCTCGCAAGCTGGCGGCCGCCGGGCTTGCGACCCTGCGCTTCGACCCTGCCGGCACCGGAGATTCGGCCGACCCGCCGGACATGGCCGAGGCCGACCAGGTCAGCGTCTGGCTGCAGTCGATCCGGACGGCGGCCGAGGCGCTCCGGGCCGCCAGCGGCATGCGGTCCGTGGCGCTGGTCGGCGTGCGCAACGGCAGCCTGATCGCCGCTCATGCTGCTTTCGCGATGGGCGAGGTGGCCGCACTGGTGGCGCTGGTTCCGGTTACCAACGGCAGCGGCTACCTGCGCGAGTGCCGTTTCCGCGGTTCCCTGCTCAGACAGCCGGTCCCGGCCGACGGGGCGGTGATGGCCGGCGGCCACCGCTATAACCAGGCGACCGTTCGTCGGCTGGACGCCCTCGATTGGCGGCGCGGCGAACCTGTCGACAACGGCTCGCCCGCCACGGCGCTGGTGATCGACTGGTCCGAGCGGCCGGCCGGTGCCGCCTGTGCCGAACGGCTCGCGGCGCAGGGCACTCTCGTCGCTCATGAAAAGTATGCCGATCTCGATCGCCTTGCAGCGATGGCGCACCAGTCTTACTTTCCGCCTGCCGTCGCGGACCGAATCGTCGCCTGGCTGGCCGCGCAGCCAGGGCCGGTCATTCGGTTGTCGCCACCGGCGCCGCCTGACCTTTCGGTGCTGCGGACCGGGCCTGCGCGGCTGGCCACTGCCTGCGGCGAACTGATCGAAGAGCATGTGCGCGTCGGCTCGGCGCCCGCGCTTGCCGGCGTCGTCACTCGGCGGGCCGACGCGATGTCGGGTGAGGGTGAGGGTGAGGACGAGGGCCAGAGCGGTGGCCACGGCGTCCTGCTGCTGGCCAGTGGCAGCGAACGGCAGATCGGTGCGCACCGAATATCGGCGGTCTTCGCCCGGGAGCGTGCGGCCCGCGGTGACATCGTGTTGCGTCTCGACCGCGCCGGTATCGGCGACAGCGAGGCCCGCCCCGGTGGTTCCGAGAACAACCCGTTCGAGATCGCCGCGGTCGCCGATGTCGTCGCTGGGATCGACTTTTTGCGCTCCGAGCACGGCGTCCGGAGCTGTTCCGTCATCGGCTTTTGTGCCGGGGCGTTCCATGGCTGGCGCGCGGTCGTCGCCGGGCTGGAAGTCGACCGGCTGGTGTCGGTCAACCCGGTGGCCTACACCGCGCGCGACGGTCGAAACGCCGACCCGCGGGTGGCGGCGTTCCAGGTCGCCGTCCTGGCGGACGCCCGTCGTTCCCTGGTGGATGTGCAGCGCTGGAAGCAGCTGCTTCGCGGTGAACTTCGACTTCGCGGCATCGCCGCTGCAATGCTGGGCCGCGTGCGCGCTCAATGGACGAACGCGGCCCGACGCGCCGCACGGCTCGCACGAAGGCCGATGGCAGACGACCTGGCGGTGGACCTTGGCCGGGTGGGTAGGTGCGGCACACGCCAGCACTTCATTTTTTCAGCCGACGAGCCGGGGCTCGCGCTGCTGCGGATCCAGGGTGGCGGCGTGTTGAAACGGCTGCTGCGCGATGGCGACGTGCAGATCGATCATCTCGCCAAAGCCGATCATTCCTGCACCAGTGAAGCAAACCGGCGAAGCCTGCGGACCGCGCTGAACCAGGCCCTCGATGCTGATCCCGGCGCTCGTTCGTCGACCGCTCGCCGAGGGGTGTTGCAGAGCAGTTCTACACTCGTGGCCCGAGCGTCGACATTCTCAAGGAGCCGACCATGAACGCACGCGACCCCTCACTGCCCCTGCAGCCCGACGAAGCGAGCCGCATCGCCGAATTCACGAACCGGACCTGGGACGAGGAGATCGTCCCGGCGATCACCCATTACATCCAGGTGCCGGCGAAAAGCCCGATGTTCGATGCCGACTGGGCGGCCAACGGCTACATCGAGCGGGTGATTCGCGACGCCGCCACCTGGATCGAGAGCAGACAAGTCGCCGGCCTGAAGCTCGAGATCGTTCGCCTCGAGGGCCGCACCCCGGTCATCTTCTTCGAGGTGCCCGCGACCAAGCCCGGCGGCAACGATGCCGGCGCGGAGACGATCTGCCTGTATGGCCACCTCGACAAACAACCCGAGTTCAACGGCTGGCGGAGCGACCTCGGCCCCTGGACGCCGAAGTACGTCGACGGCCTGCTCTACGGCCGCGGCAGCGCCGACGACGGCTATGCCGCCTATGCCTCGCTCACCGCCATCATGGCGCTCGACCGCGAGGGCATCCCGCGGCCGCGCTGCGTCGGCATCATCGAGAGCTGCGAGGAAAGCGGCTCGTTCGACCTGCCGGCCTACATCGACGCGCTGCGGCCACGGTTGGGCCGCGTCGGCCTGGTCGTCTGCCTCGACAGCGGCGCCGGCAACTACGACCAGCTGTGGCTCACGACCAGCTTGCGCGGCATGGTGAGCGGCGTGCTGAAGGTCGAGATCCTGACCGAAGGCGTGCATTCCGGCGATGCCAGCGGCCTGGTGCCGTCGAGCTTTCGCATCCTGCGCCAGGTGCTCGACCGGCTCGAGGACAGCGCCACCGGCGAGCTGCTGCCGGAGAGCTTCCACTGCGAGATTCCGAGCGACCGCATCGACCAGGCCCGCGCCACCGCGCAGATCCTCGGCGACCAGGTCTGGAAGCGCTTTCCGTGGTCGTGCGGTGCCGACGGCGGCCCGGCGCTGCCGACCACCACCGACCCCTTGCAAGCCCTCATCAACCGCACCTGGAAGCCGACGCTCTCGGTCACCGGCGCCGACGGCTTTTCGGAGCTGAAGAACGCCGGCAACGTGCTGCGCCCCTACACCGCCTTCAAGCTGAGCCTGCGCCTGCCGCCGTTGATCGACAGCAACCTGGCCGCCGCCAAGCTCAAGGCGCTGCTCGAGGACAACGCGCCCTACAACGCCAAGGTGACGTTCACCGCCGACGGGCGCGCGGGCGCACAGGGTGCTACCGGCTGGAACGCGCCCAGCCTTGCGCCCTGGCTGGAGGACGCGCTCAACGCCGCATCGCAAAGCCACTTCGGCGCGCCCTGCGGCTACATCGGCCAGGGCGGCACCATCCCGCTGATGAACATGCTCAGCGAAGGCTTCCCGACCGCGCAGATGATGGTCTGCGGCGTGCTCGGCCCGAAGAGCAACGCGCACGGCCCGAACGAGTTCCTGCACGTGCCCTACGGCAAGAAGCTGACGGCGGCGGTGGCGCAGGTGATGGCCGCGAGCGCTGGCCTTTGACCTGAGATCGACGCAGCCTGCTCACCCGTTGGGGCGGCCGGCGCCGGCAAGGTCACAAGCGGAGCGCGGAACGGCGTCGCCCGGACCGATCCAAGCTGCCTCAGGTATCGTGTCGCTGAACGTGCGCCTGCAACCGCCCGGAAGCCGATTCGCGTGCCCCGGCAACAGGCTGCAGCGACCCCGCCTTGCCCAGACCGAAGGCCGGCATGTTGACGTAGATGGTTTCGAAGCTGCCCGGCCGGGCCGCATAGGTTTCGTGCCAGATGCCGACGCTGCCGTCGGTGCCGACCGCCTTGTTGAAGCGCTGCCAGGCCGGCAGGTGCGCCGCCTCGCGGTTTTTCGCATACGCCAGCAACTGCGCCATCGAACGCCAATACTGCAACATGATGGTCGTGCGCGAAAACCACATCTCGGCGTGCAGCAGCCCGAGTTCCGGCTGCCGGCCGAGCTCTTGCAACATGCGCGGCATCGAAGAGGCGACCGGCCACCACTTGTGAACCTGCAGCGGCTTGTTGATCCGCATGCCGATCACGAAGACCACGAATTCACCGTCGAGCCGAGCGGTCAGGCGTTCACGACTGATCATTTCCTGCTTCTCATCACGGGACGAGCACGGCCGGGGCAATTTGCAGCAGTGCGCGACCGAGCGCTTCGGCGGCCTCGATGCCGTCGACCCCGGCCGACATGATGCCGCCGGCGTAGCCCGCACCTTCCCCAGCCGGGTAGAGGCCGCGGACGTTCAGACTCTGGTAATCGCGGCCGCGGGTGATGCGCAGCGGCGACGAGGTGCGCGTCTCGACGCCGGTCAGCACCGCGTCGGCCATCGAGAAGCCGCGAATCTGCCGCTCGAACGCCGGCAGCGCTTCGCGGATGGCGGCGATCGCATAGTCGGGCAAGGCCCCGCAGCCCGGCGCGCCGAGGTCGGTCAGGTGCACGCCGGGCTGATACGACGGCAGCACCGAGCCGAACGCCTTCGACGGGCGCCCGGCGATGAAGTCGCCGACGAGTTGCCCCGGCGCTTCGTAAGTTTCGCCGCCGAGCGCGAACGCCCGGGATTCCCAGAAGCGCTGAAAGGCGACACCGTCGAGCGGGTTCACCGCGCCAGCGCCCGGGCCATCGGCCCGCCCGTCCTGCCGATAGTCTTGGGGCGAGATGCCGACGACGATGCCGGCATTCGCGTTGCGTTCGTTGCGCGAATATTGGCTCATGCCGTTGGTCACGACCCGCCCCGGCTCGGAGGTCGCAGCGACCACGGTGCCCCCCGGACACATGCAGAAGCTGTAGACGGAGCGGCCATTCGCGGCGTGGTGCACGAGCTTGTAATCGGCTGCACCCAGCACCGGGTGACCGGCGTTCGGCCCGAACCGGGCCCGATCGATGAGGCCCTGCGGATGCTCGATCCGAAAGCCGATCGAAAACGGCTTGGCTTCGAGGTAGACGCCGCGCGCCTGCAGCATGGCGAAGGTGTCGCGGGCGCTGTGGCCGAGTGCCAGGATCACGTGCTCAGCCTCGATCTGCTGGCCGTTGTGCAGGGTCACGCCCCGCACGGCACCGCCTTCGACCGCCAGGTCGACGACCCGCTGCCGAAAGCGGATCTCGCCGCCCAGCGCCTCGATTTCCGCCCGCATCTTCTCGACCACCCCGACCAGCCGGAAGGTGCCGATGTGCGGCTTGGCGACGTAGAGGATTTCCTCCGGGGCACCGGCCTTGACGAACTCGATCAGCACCTTGCGGGTGAGGTGGCGCGGGTCGCTGATCTGGCTCCAGAGCTTGCCGTCCGAGAAGGTGCCGGCGCCGCCCTCGCCGAACTGCACGTTCGATTCCGGGTCGAGCAGCCCCTTGCGCCACAGGCCCCAGGTGTCCTTGGTGCGTTCGCGGACCTGCTTGCCGCGCTCCAGCACGATCGGCCTGAGCCCCATCTGCGCCAGCACCAGCGCGGCGAAGATGCCGCACGGCCCGAAGCCGATCACCAGCGGGCGCAGCCGCCGGCCGGCGGTGTGGAAATCGACCGGCGCCATGCCGACCGGCCGGTAGGCGGTGTCGGGCGCTGGCCGGATGTGCGGATCGCCGCGCAGTCGTTCCAGGATCGCAGGCTCGTCGTCGCCCAGCAGGCAGTCGACGGTGTAGATGAGCTGCACCGCGTTCTTCTTGCGGGCATCGAAGCTGCGCTTGAAGATGGTGAAGCCCGCGAGGGCGGTATCGGCAATGCCCAACCGGGCGAGGATGGCTGGCCGCAGTGCGTCCGCGGCATGGTCGAGCGGCAGGCGAAGTTCGGTGATCCGCAGCATGGCCGGTCGACGGCAATCAGATCGGCTGGCCGGCCACGGCTTTCTTGTCGCCCGGCGGCTCGACACCGCCGTCGGCAGCCGCCGCAGCAGCAATCGCGTCGGCGGGAGCTGCGAGGGCGTCGTCATAGCCGAAAGACTCGCTCGCCTCCAGCGAGCCGACATCTTCATCAACCAGCGGACCGACGACCTCGGCCGGCAGGAACCCGCCCGACTGATGCGCCCAGAGCTTCGCGTAGTGGCCGCCGAGGCGCAGCAGTTCGTCATGCGTCCCCTGCTCGACGATCCGGCCACGCTCGAGCACCACCAGCCGGTCCATCCGGGCGATGGTCGAGAGCCGATGGGCGATGGCGATCACCGTCTTGCCCTCCATCAAGCCGAGCAGTTGCTCCTGGATGGCGAGCTCCACCTCGCTGTCGAGGGCCGAGGTGGCTTCGTCGAGGATCAGGATGGGCGCGTCCTTCAGCACCACCCGGGCGATGGCGATCCGCTGCCGCTGGCCGCCCGAGAGTTTGACGCCGCGCTCACCGACATGCGCTTCATAGCCGGTGCGGCCCTTCCAGTCGTTCAGCTCGAGGATGAAGTCGTGTGCCTGCGCCTTGCGGGCGGCCGCCTCGATCTGCACGGCCGAAGCGTCGGGCCGGCCGTAGCCGATGTTCTGGGCGATCGAGCGGTGCAGCAGCGAGGTGTCCTGCGTGACCATGCCGATGGCGGCGCGCAGGCTTTCCTGCGTGACGCCGGAGATGTCTTGACCATCGATCAGGATCCGGCCGCGCTCGGTCTCGTGGAAGCGCAGCAGCAGGTTGACCAGCGT
>CAXTDH010000151.1:0-6196 GCA_964242405.1 uncultured Rhizobacter sp.
CGAGCGGCTGTGCCGCCGCGGCACGCCTGATTTCAGTGGATGAGATTTCCATTTTGAACAGGACCTTTGTGAATTTCTCTGACGAAAAACCATCGGTGCACCTCTCCGCATCCTTGTGAGACGGGTGTGGTGCCAGTGAAGCCGAACCGCAGGCGCCCTCGGTCGGGCGCCGGCCGGTGCAGCGTTTGTCGTGCAACCAATGATTATGTCACGCGGCTCGAGCCTGCCGGCGGCGCCGCAGGGGTGGCGAGGCATAATCGCCGCCGGCCCGCCTCCACGGTCAGCGGTCAGCGGTCAGCGGTCAGCGGTACCCGGTCACCGGTCACCGGTCACCGGGCACCGGGCACCGAGTAATCGGCGACGGCAGCCGGCATCGGCCGACCGGCGACCGTCCGTCAGCGACCGGCGACCTCCTCTCGCGGCCGGCTCATCTTTCGAAGCCCGATTTGGCCTCAGACAAAGAACTTTCCGACTTTCTCAAGAGCGTCGAAAAACGTGCCTTCAAGCGGGCGCAATACGCCGTTCGCGACGAGGACGCCGCGCTCGACATCGTGCAGGACACGATGATCCGCTTGTCGGAAAAGTATGCTGATCGCCCGGCCGCTGAATTGCCGTTGTTGTTCCAGCGCATCCTCTCGAACGCGACGATGGACTGGTTTCGGCGCCAGAAAGTACGCAACGCCGTGGTCCGGAATTTTTCCGATTTCGAGGGCGCCGGCAGCGACGGTGACTTCGACATCCTCGAGACGCTGGAGGCGCTCGGCGGCTCGATGGCATCCGAAAGCGCTTCCGACTCGGTCTCCCGGGGCCAGATCCTGCTCGCGATCGAGGCCGAGGTTGCGCAACTGCCGGGGCGTCAACGAGAAGCTTTCCTGCTGCGTTACTGGGAGGAACTCGATGTCTCCGAGACGGCCGCTGTCATGGGGTGCTCGGAAGGTAGCGTCAAGACGCACTGTTCTCGAGCGGTGCATGCCCTGGCCAAGGCCCTGCAGACCAGGGGAATCGGACTATGAACCAGACGAACGCCCTGCCCACCGCCGCTGCGGCCCTGCCGCTGAACGCCGTCACGGGTGACACCGGCGGAGCACCCGCTCCTGGTCAACTCGCGACGGTCGATATCCTGCAGTCGCGCTTCGCGTTCCGCCTGGCTTCGCGCCTGACCGAAGGGGCGCAGACGACGCTCGGCCCCGAGATCACCGAGCGCCTCCGCTTCGCCCGCGAGCAGGCACTCGAGCGTGCCAGGGCGGCCCGCAGCGCTGCCTCGGTCAGCCGGCTAGGCGTCACTGCGGGCGGCGCGATGATCCTTGGCCGAAGCGGGCCGATGTCGCAGGCGGGGGGCTGGTGGTTCAAGCTGGCGTCGGTGCTGCCGGCGCTCGCGCTCATCGCCGGCCTGGTGGCGATCGAACGCTGGCAAGACAACGCCCAGGTCTCGGTGGCTGCCGAGATCGACGCTGCCCTGCTGTCCGACGACCTGCCACCCACCGCGTACAGCGACGCCGGATTCGGAGAATTCCTCAAGAATTCGGATCAGTGAATCGGGCGTCCATGACCTGTGCAGCCTGCCGGATCGCAGCCGCGGCACGCGTTCGGCGCCCAGGAGTGTCGGCCCGGGTGCCGATCGTCATGGCGCTCGTCGTCTGGGGCTGCAACTCTGTCGGCTGGGCGCAACCGGCCTCGGGCGTCAAGCCGCCCCGCCCGGCGGTCGTGGCGACGGCGCCCGACCAATGGCGCGACCTGACACCGAGCCAGAAGCAGTTCCTGCAGCCACTGGAGCACGATTGGTCGGGGTTGGATGCACAGCAAAGGCGCAAATGGCTGACGCTGTCCGGCCGGGCGCCCGGTATGTCGGCCGACGAACGCCAGCGCATCCAGGCCCGAATGACCGAGTGGGCGACGCTGACGCCGGTGCAGCGGGGCGAGGCGCGTTTGCGGTACCAGGACGCCCGGCAGCTGTCGGCACACGATCGCCAGGCTCGCTGGGACGCCTACCAGTCATTGCCGACGGAGCAGAAACAGCAGCTCGCCGCACGGGCTTCCTTGCCGCCGGAGTCGGCGCGCAAGGCCGCCAGCGGCGCCGCGCGTGCTGAGCGACCGGCGCACGATCCGTCGGCCAAGTCGAACATGGCGAACACGGTGCCCAACCCGGCGCTCGCGTCGCCGCCCAAGCCGATCGGCCCCGCACTGCTGCAGGCCCGGCCAGGCGCCACGACCACCCTCATCGGCAAGCAGGCAGCACCGCCGTCGCACCAGATGACCGGCATGCCGAAAATCGCCGCGACCCCCGAGTTCGTCGACAAGGCGACCCTGCTGCCGCAACGCGGCGCCCAGGCCCGGGCGGCTTCTCGCCCGGCAGCGCCCGCCTCGGGCGGCGCCCAGGCCGCGTCGACGCCGCGATGACCGTTGGCGACGGCGTCGGCGCGAGGGCGCTGGTCGCGCCGGCGCTGTGGCGGCGAATGGCGTCCTTCGTCTACGAGGGGCTGCTGCTGTTCGGGATCGGCCTGATTCCGGGATTGGTGGGCGCGGTGGTGATCGCGTTCAGCGGGCAACGCCACCCCTTGCAGAGCGAGGCCGCGCTGCGCGTCTTCACCTTGCTGATCTACGCCACCTATTTCAGCTGGTTCTGGTCGAGCCGTGGCCAGACGCTGCCGATGCAGACGTGGCACATCCAGGTCGTCACCGCCGGCGGGCGGCCACTGAGCCGGTGGCGGGCGCTGCTCCGGTTCGTCGCGGCCTGTGCGTGGTTCGCACCTGCGGCGCTGCTGGCCGCTGTCAACGGCTGGACGCGCTGGCAGGGCCTGGCTGCCGCGGCCGTCGGCGTCGTCGGCTACGCCTTGCTCTCCCGCCTGCATCCGCAACGTCAATTCTGGCACGACGCGGTGTGTGGAACCCGGCTGGTGGAAGCGCTGCCCCTGATGAGGCGCAAAGGCGCGGACCGTCCACCAGCCGACGGCCACGGGTCCGGCGTATGAGCCGCAGCCGGGGTCGAAGGGAACCCGGGGCGTCGCGGAACGAATCGCGACTGCGTGTGGAGATTGCCGACGAGCCGGCTGTCAACGGCCCGGAACGCGGACGAACCGGCCTGGCCCGGATCGCCCGTGCGGCCGGCTACTCCCTGGCCGGCCTGCGGGCGGCTATTCGCAGTGAAACTGCCTTTCGACAGGAAGTCGGCGTCGCCGTGGTGCTGCTCCCGCTGGCATTCTGGGTCGGCCAGAGCTGGGTGCAGACGGCGCTGCTGATCGGCAGCCTGTTCCTGGTGCTGATCGTGGAGTTGCTCAACTCGGCCATCGAAGCGGCCGTCGACCGGGTGTCGCTGGACCGGCACGAACTGTCGAAGCGGGCGAAGGACTTCGCGAGCGCCGCGGTGTTCTTGGCGCTGCTGCTGTGCGCCGGCCTCTGGTCATCGGCCCTTTGGCAGCGGGCTGCCGGCTGGCTATCCGCCTGAAGCCCTCGTGCCTTGTGCTTCGTGCCTCGTGCTTCGTGCCTTGCGCCTGACGCCCCGACGCGACGCCTTGCGTCAGACCGCTGCGTCGTCGACTTCGCCGGTACGAATGCGAACGACCTGCTCCACCGACGTGACGAAAATCTTCCCGTCGCCGATCTTGCCGGTCTTGGCGGCGCGGACGATGGCCTCGATGCAGCGATCGACATCCGCCTCCTTCACCACCACCTCCAGCTTGACCTTCGGCAGGAAGTCGACGACGTACTCGGCACCGCGGTAGAGCTCCGTGTGCCCTTTCTGACGGCCGAAACCCTTGACCTCGGTGACCGTCAGCCCCGTGACGCCGACCTGACCGAGCGCCTCCCGGACTTCTTCGAGCTTGAACGGCTTGACGATGGCGGTGATCTGTTTCATGCCGTACTCCTGCTATAAGACCTGGAACGAGCAGTTTAACCACGAGCACATGAAGCAGGCGAAAAGGATAGCAAGCGACAACGAATCAGCGGCTGCCTCGACATCGGTCGGAGACGACGCCGTCATACGTGTCTTTGCCGATCCTGGCGATATCGACGCTGCCGAATGGAATGCGCTGCTCGGTGAGCGGCCGGGCGCCGCACCGTTCATGCGCCACGAATACCTGGTGGCGATGCACGTGTCCTCGAGCGCCATACCGAAGACCGGCTGGGCGCCGCAGTTCATCGGCGTCTTCGACAAGGGCGGCCGACTCGTGGCCGCCTGCCCGATGTACCGCAAGGACCACTCCTACGGCGAGTACGTCTTCGACTGGGCCTGGGCGAGCGCCTACGAGCGGCACGGCCTTGCCTACTACCCGAAGCTGCTCGACGCCGTCCCCTTCACGCCCGTTCCCGGGCCGCGCTTGCTCGCGGCCGACGAGGCCGGACGCCGGCTGCTGCTGCGCGCGATCCGGAGCTATGCAGCACAGGCCGGGCTCTCCTCGGCCCACCTGCTGTTTCTCGACGAAGCCGACCAGGCGGCGGCGCGGGCCGAGGGCTGGATGATGCGCAGCACGGTGCAGTTTCACTGGAGCAACCGGGCGCCGCAGCCCTATGCCGACTTCGCCGAGTTCCTGGCCAGCCTGCAACGCGAGAAGCGCAAGAAGATCCAGCAGGAGCGGCGCAAGGTCGTCGATGCCGGCGTCACGTTCAGGGTGGCGTGCGGCGGGGCGATCGGCGCCGACGACTGGGACTACTTCTACCGCTGCTACCGCCAGACCTACCGCGAGCACCACTCGACGCCCTACCTGACGAGGGACTTCTTCAGCCGGATGGCCAGCACGCTGGCCGAGAACTGGCTGATGTTCAGCGCCTGGCGAGGCGATGAGCGGGTCGCCGTCTCGCTGATCGGCATCGACCCGGCGCGCCGCGTCGCCTTCGGCCGCTATTGGGGCGCCACCGAGCACATCTCCTGCCTGCACTTCGAAGCCTGCTATTACCAGCCGCTCGCCTGGTGCATCGCCAACGGCTACCAGCGCTTCGAAGGCGGCGCCCAGGGCGAGCACAAGATGGCGCGCGGCCTGCTGCCGATGCAGACCTGGTCGGCGCACTGGCTCGCCCACCCCCAGTTCGCCCGGGCCGTCGCCGATTTCCTCGAACAGGAAGGCGAAGGCGTTGCAGGCTACCTCGACGAGCTCAACGACCGCTTGCCGTTCAAGGCGGCGGCCGGCTGAGCGTCGGCGCGTCGACCGGGTCGGTCAGCGCTTCTCGAAGTCACCGCCGAGGCCGACGACGAAGTCCTCCGGGCGGATGTACTTGCGCAGCGCGGCATTGACCTGATCGAGCGTCAGGCGGGCGATGTCGGCATCCACCTTGGCGCTGACAGCGAAGGTCCGGCCCAGATAGAGGTTGTTCGCCAGCGCCGACGCCAACCCGGCATCCTGGGCGCGCGATAGCCTTCGCAGGTTGAGCAGGCTCGATTGCCCGTCGACCAGTTCCTGGGCGCTGAAGCCGTCTTTCACGGCTCTCGCCACCTCTTCGCGGAACGCCGCCTCGACCCGGTCACGGTTCTGCGGTGCGAACGAGGCATTGGCGGACCAGGCGGAGTTCCGGTCTTCGGTGTTCCAGCCGATGCCACTGCCGACGCCGTAAGACAGCCCTTCCTTCTCACGGATGCGTTTCCAGAGGCGCGACGTGCCGCCCGAGCCGAGCAGGTAGTTGGCCATCGTCAAGGCCGGGTAGTCGGCGTCGGAGTCGTTGAGCGGCACGTCGAGGCGCACCGTCATCGTCGCGTTCTGCTTGTCGGGCGTCAGCAGGACGATGCGCTCCGGCTTGCGTGGAACGAGCGGATCGGGCACCCGGGCGAACGGGGCGCCGGCGGCCTTCCAGTCGCCGACAGCCGCCTGCAGCGCCGCGCGCACCTTGTCGATATCCATGTCGCCGACCGCGCCGAACTCGCCCTTGGCCGCGCCATAGAAACGCTGGTGAAAGCTGCGCACGTCCTGGACGGTGACGCGGTTGACATCCTCGAGCATCTCGTCGTAGGTCGGCGCGTAGCGGGTGTCGCCACGGGGGTAGGGGTTCCCGAGCCGAGCGAGCGCGTTGCGGACCACCGCATTCGGTTCCTTGCGCTGGTTCTCGATCGCTGCCCGCTCGCCACGGCGCACTTCCTCGAGCGCATCGGCCGGCAGCGCCGGGTGGCGCAGCACCTGGCCGACCAGGGCGATCGCCTCGGGCAACTGGTCGCGTTGCGACACCAGTGAAACCGTGACCCGGCCGTCGGCGCCACTGATGTGCATCTCGG
>CAXTDH010000151.1:6206-7267 GCA_964242405.1 uncultured Rhizobacter sp.
GTCTTCAGCCGGTCGAGCCGATCCTGGATCTGCTCGCGGGTCATCCCCGGAAAGCCGTCGGCCGCGACGGTGCCGCGGTCCAGCAGCGAGGCAGCGAACTCGGCTGCCGTGTCCTGGCCGAACAAGCTTTTCTCGTCACCGAAGTGCAGCGTCAGCACCGCCTGCACCGCCTGGCCGCGCGACGCCTTGGGCAGCACGGCGGCGCTGACGCCGCCGACCTCGAAGCGCTGGGTGCGGGCGTCGATGTTGGCCGGCGTCGCATCGAAGGCCTCGACCACGGCCGCCGCGGCCTGCGGCTTGAAGTCGCGCAACGCCTGGGCGATGTCGACCGCGGCCGGCGCCGGCGCGCGCAGCGGCTTGTCGGTCGGCAGATAGGTGGCGAGCGTGCGGTTGTCGGGCAACAGGTATTGCTCGGCGAAGGCCTGCACGTCGGCGAGCGTCGCGTCGCGGACACGGTCCCGGGTCAGGAAAAAAAGCCGCCAGTCGCCCCGCGCCACCTCCTCCGACATGGCGACGCCGACCGTCTCCGGGTTGGTGAACTCCTGATCCCAGTCCTTCAGCCACTTCTGCCGGGCGCGCGCCAGCTCGTCGGCGGTGATCGGCTCACGCGCGATCGATTCGAGCGTCGCCAGCAACTCGGCGCGCGCCTTCGTGACGTCCTGCCCCGGCTCGAGGTTGGCGCCGAAGAACATCGCCCCCGGATCGCGCAGGGCGAACGAGCCGCCGGAGACGCTGGTCGCGAGCTGGGCCTGCGTCAGCCGCTTGTAGAGCCGACCTGACGGCGTGTCGCCGAGGATGACCGTCAACAACTCGGCGGACGCGTTCTGCGGTGTCGCGCCCGGGGGCATGTGGTAGCCGGCGAGCAGCAGCGGCGTGCCGCCGTTGCGCCGAACGACGACGCTGCGCTCGCCGTCCTGGGCCGCATCGAGCGTGTAGAGCGTCGGCAGTGCCCGGGTCGGCTTCGGGATGACGCCGAACGAGGCCGAAACCCACTGCAGCACGCGGGCGGTGTCGAACTTGCCCGAGACGATCAGCGTGGCGTTGACGGGCTGGGAGGAGAG
>CAXTDH010000152.1:0-7224 GCA_964242405.1 uncultured Rhizobacter sp.
GTGCAAAGCGCCACTGCCCGGTTGTGGCTCGAGAAGACCGGCTGCCCGATCGTCGAAGGCTACGGCCTCTCGGAAACCAGCCCGAGCGCGACCTGCAACCCCGTCGACAGCACCGCCTTCAGCGGCAACATCGGCCTGCCGCTGCCCGGCACCGAATTGAAACTGCTCGATGACGACGGCCGCGAAGTGCCGATCGGTACGCCGGGCGAGATCGTGATCCGCGGCCCGCAGGTCATGGCCGGCTACTGGCAGCGGCCCGACGACACGGCCAAGGCGATGACGGCCGACGGCTTCTTCCGCAGCGGCGACATCGGCGTCGTCGACGAGCGCGGCTACTTCAAAATCGTCGACCGCAAGAAGGACATGATCCTCGTCAGCGGCTTCAACGTCTACCCGAACGAGGTCGAGGACGTGGTGACGCAGATGCCGGGCATCCTCGAATGCGCGGCGGTCGGCGTGCCGGACGCAAAGGCCGGCGAGGCGGTGCGGCTGATCATCGTCCGCAGCGACCCTGCCCTCACCGAGGCCGACGTCCGGGCCTATTGCGAGACCAACCTGACCGGCTACAAGCGACCGAAGCGAATCGAATTCCGCACCGAGTTGCCGAAGACGAACGTCGGCAAGATCCTCCGGCGTGAGCTGCGCGATACCCCCTGAATTCCAGTGACCGGTGTGCGCCGGCACCGGTCGTTACCCGATTTGCGGATCGATGCCCTGCGCCGACTGCTAAAGTGGGCCAGCCGCCCGGGTCGAGCGCCCGGCGAGGCGCTGTGGCCGGAGCGACGACGATGACATCAGCAGGAGCGAGCCGGTGGTGATCTGGGCCAAGACCGAAGCCGGTCGTGCCGAAATCGGCGCGCGGGCGCTGGTGAAAGACCGCGCCCGGCGCAACCTGCTGCTGGTGATCGATGGCCGCAAGACCGACCAGATGCTGCTCGAGCACCTGGCCGGCATTTCGGCGCAGGACTTCACGCTGCTCGAGTCACTCGGCCTGATCGCGCCGGCGGGAAGCGCGGCCGACGCCGTGCAGGGCGGGTCGGCCCACCCGCCGGTCGATACCGCGCCGGCGGTGCCGGTGGTGCCGGTGGTGCCGGTATTTGAACCGGCCACGGCCGCGCCTGCGCCCTCGGCCGCACCCGCCGTGCCACCCGACTACCCGCAGTTCACCGCCGCCTTGACGCAGCTCACCTCCCGGGAACTCGCGCTGCGCGGCTTCATGCTGACGCTCGCGGTCGAAAAGGCGAGCACGCCTGAAGAACTTCGGGCGGTCGCCGACCGTGCCCTGGCGCAGGTTCGCGAGCGACGCGGCGAGGCGAGCGCCGCGGCCGCCAGTCGGGCGCTGTTCGGCGCCTGAGGCCGACCGATCACAGCGGCGCCGAAGCGATCGCCGGCCACCGATGACGACGTCGATGAACCGGGCAAGGTGGCGATGAGGCCGCAACCGATCGGCATCGTCAGTGCGATGCGAGAGGAATTGCGGGCCTTGCTGCCGCTGCTGCATGAGGAGCGGACGGTCGTTGCCGGTAACCGGCGCTTTCACATCGGCAGCCTGCAGGGCCAGCCGGTCGTGTCGGTGTTGTCGGGTATCGGCAAGGTGGCGGCGGCGACGACGGCTGCCCTCCTGCTCGACCGCTTCGAGGTCGGGGCGATCATCTTCACGGGCGTTGCCGGCGGGCTGGGCGAGGGCGTCGCGGTCGGTGACGTGGTAGTGGCCGACAGCCTGCTGCAGCACGACATGGACGCCTCGCCGCTGTTCCCCCGCTTCGAGGTGCCACTGACCGGACAGTCGCGTTTCAGCTGCGACCCGGCGCTCTCCGACGCCCTTGCCGCCGCTGCCCGCCGCTGCCTGGAACGCCTCGACGGCTCGACCGGAGCGCGCCACTGGCGTGACTTCGGCATCGCCCACCCCCGGGTGCACCGCGGCCTGGTCGTCAGCGGTGACCGCTTCGTCTCCAGTCAGGCGGAGAGCGCCGCCCTGCGCGCCGCGTTGCCCGACGCCCTGGCGGTCGAGATGGAAGGCGCCGCGCTTGCCCAGGTAGGTGCCGATTTCGACTGCCCGTTCGCGGTCTTGCGAACCATCTCCGACCGCGCCGACGACAGCGCCTCTGTCGACTTCGGGCGCTTCATCGTCGAGATCGCCAGTGACTACAGCTCGGCGATCCTGGCCGATTGGGCAACCCGGGTGGGGGCCGATTGAGGCGGAAGTTCCGACCGCTGCGTGTGCTGTGGCACATCCTGCGCTGGCCGTTGCTGGTGCTGGCGGTGCTGATCATTTTCATCGAGGAGGTCGGCTGGCGGCCGCTCGCTGCCTTGGCGGCGCGTGTCGCACGCTGGGGGCCGAGCGCCCGGGTCGAGGCGCTGGTCGTGCGCGCGTCGCCACGGGTCGCGCTGGTGCTGTTCCTGGTGCCGGCGGTGCTGCTGTTCCCGGTCAAGCTGCTGGCGATCGGCCTGATGCACGAGGGCCGACCCTGGCTCGGCGTCGCCGTGCTGCTGCTGGCCAAGCTGCTCGGCACGGCCGTCGTCGGCCGGCTGTTCGTGCTGCTCGAGCCGCAGCTGATGCAGTTCGAGCGCTTCCGACGAGTGATCTGCTGGTGGCGCGAGACGCAGCAGTGGCTGAAAGCGGCCCTGTTGCGCACCGCCGTCTGGCGCCGCTCGCGGGCGCTGCTGCTGCGTGGCAGGACCGGCTGGCAACGGCTGGTCAGGCGGTGACCGCCATCTGCGCGCCGGGGGTCGAGTCGCGAGGCGCAGGGCCCCGGTTTTTCGTCGACCGGGCGCTGCACGCCGGTGATGTCTTCGCATTGCCGGCGAGCGCGGCGCGGCATGTCCAGGTCTTGCGCCTGCAGCCGGGGTCGCCGCTGCTGCTCTTCAACGGGCAGGGCGGCGAATGGCAGGCGAGGGTGGTGCGGATGGGGCGCAGCGAGGTCGAGGTCGAGGTGGCGGCATGGCTCGACGCGGCTGCCCATGACCGATCGGCCGTCGCCGTCACGCTCGCCTTCGGCATGCCGGCGAACGACCGGATGGACGCGCTTGTCGAGAAAGCCACCGAGCTCGGCGTGGCGGCGATCCAGCCGCTGATCTGCGAGCGCTCGGTGTTGCGGCTCAATGGCGAGCGGGCCGAGAAGAAGGTGGCGCACTGGCAGGCGGTCGCGGTCGCGGCCTGCGAGCAGAGCGGCCGCGACCGGGTGCCGCGCATCCTGCCGGTCAGGGCGGTGCGCGACTGGCTGCACGAAGCGTCGCTCACCTCGGCCGTTGCGGCCCGACGGGTGCTGAGTCTGAGACACGACGCACGGCCGATCGCCGATCGCTCGCTGCCGGCGGCAACCGAGGTCGTCTGTCTCAGCGGCCCGGAAGGCGGCCTGACCGAGGCCGAGGAGGACCTGGCGCGGGGCAGCGGTTTCGCCGCGGTGTCGCTCGGGCCACGTGTCCTGCGGGCCGATACGGCGCCCCTGGCGGTGCTGGCGTACTTGATGCTGGCGAGCCTGACGGCCTGACGGCCTGACGGCCTGACGGCCTGACGGGCTTGTTGGCGTGGGGTCGTGCGGGTCGGCAAGTGGTCGTTGGACGCCGTTCGCCGTTCGCCGGTAGCCGTTCGCCGGTCACCGGTCACCGGTGGAGCTCAGCCCGTCGAGGCGGCCGGCCGCAGCCCGCGGGCCGAACCGGCCACCAGATCGAAGCGGAACAGCCGGCATTCGATCGGCCCGTTCCACATCGGCACCCGGCGCGATTCCTTCAGGCGCATCGCGCTCGGCAGCTTCATGTCGAGGCTGAGGATGTAGGCCGTCCAGCCGGCGGGATGGCGGGTGTAGGCCTGCTTCCAGTGCGACGCCAGGCGCGGGAAAAAGTCACTGGCTGCCTGCCTGTCGGCATCGACCGCGTCATCGCTCGAAGGTCGGCCAGAGCCATGGAGGCGTTCAGGGTCGTCGTCGTGGCCGCGGCGCGCCGTCGATGTCGCCGCCTTGCCGCCGACATCGATTCGCTCGCCGTACGGCGGGTTGACGATCAGCGTGCCGGGCAGGTCGGGCGGCAGCTCCGGCGCCGGCCGCTCGAGTGCGTCGCCGCCGTTGAAGGTGATGGCTGCCGCCACGCCGGCGCGCTCGGCGTTGCGGCGCGCGAAGTCGACCATCCGGAACGACACATCACTCGCGAAGATCGGCACCGCGCTCGCCCGCACCCGGCTCGCCGCATGGCTGCGCAGCCGCTGCATCTCGGCCCGCGACGCGGCATCGGCGAACGGCAGCAAGCGCTCGAAGGCGAAGCGCCGCAGGCTGCCGGGTGCGATGCCGCAGGCGATCTGCGCCGCCTCGATGGCGATCGTGCCGGAGCCGCAGCAGGGGTCGTGCAGCGCCCCGCCCTCGGCCGGCGTGCCGCGCCAGCCGGCGGCGGCGAGCAGGGCGGCGGCGAGCGTTTCCTTCAGCGGCGCATCGCCCTTGTCTTCGCGCCAGCCGCGCTTGAAGAGCGATTCGCCCGAGCTGTCGACATAGAGCACCGCCTGCTGCTCGCCGAGGTGCAGCACCAGTTGCAGGTCGGGGTGCCGGGTGTCGACGCTCGGGCGCTCACCGGTCGCGTCGCGCAGCAGGTCGCAGACCGCGTCCTTGATGCGGAGCGCCGCGAAGTTCAGGCTGCGCAAGGGGCTGCGATGGGCGGTGGTGTCGACGCGCAAGGTGTGCGCCGGCGTGATCCACTGCGCCCAGTCGACGCTGCGGGCGAGCTCGTAGAGGTCGTGCTCGTTGCGGTACGGGCCGTCGGCCACCTCGATCAGCACCCGCTGCGCCAGGCGCGACTCGAGGTTCAGGCGCATCACGTCCGTCGGGCTGCCGTCGAGCCCGACGCCGCCGCGCAGGCTGCGCAGACGTCTTCCCGGCAGCAGGCGCGCCACCTCCTCGGCGAGCAGCGCTTCGACGCCACCGGCGCAGGGCAGGAAGAGCGGGGCAACGGCGTCGTCGGGCATCGGGTCGGGGCGTGATCGAGCGATCGATCGCGGGCGCGGCAAGGTATGAAGTTGGGGATAGGCAAGCCGCGGCGCTGCGCGACACTCGCATTGTCCACCGCAGCACCGAAGGGAGGATTCGTTGCCCACCGCCACCGCCACCGACGGCGCCACTGCCAGCGCTACCGCCATCGCGACCGATCCAGCGGCGGCCAGGGACATCGTGCTGTGCTGCGACGGTACCGACAACACCCTGACCGCCGGCCGTGCCGACACCCATGTACTGCGCATGTACCAGCACCTTCGGCGACACCCCGCCACAACGCCGCGCATCATGTTCTACGACCCCGGGGTCGGCGCACCCGCCGGCGCCCCGGCGACCGGGCCGGGCGACTATCTGGCCCGCAGCATCGAGCGCATCTCCGGGCTGGCGTCGGGCCGCGGCATCTACGCCAACATCACCGACGCCTACCTGTTCATCGCCCGCCACTACCGCGCATCGTCGGACCGGATCTGGCTGTTCGGCTTCTCGCGCGGCGCCTTCACGGTGCGCTGCGTCGCCGGCATGGTCAACCTGTTCGGCATCATCGGCGCCGAGCACGAGGCGATGCTGCCGACCTTGATCCGCATCTACTTCTCGTTGCCCGACGACCCGGCCGCCGACCGTGGCCGTCCCTTCCGGAGCTTGATGCGCAGCGTCGACAACCTGTTCGGCGGCGAGAAGGCGCCGGGGCGCACGGCCCTGGCAAAACAGGTCCGCGACGAGTTCACCGCCGCGCCGGGGCGCGATGCCTGGGTCCACTTCGTCGGCGTCTGGGACACGGTCGAATCGGTCGGCCTGCCCGGGCCGCTCTCGCGCAGCAACCCGTCGACCGCGACCGTCCACGACAAGCGCTTCCACCACGTCCGCCATGCGCTTTCGCTCGACGAGCACCGCTGGGCGTTCGAGCCGCGCCTGTACGAAGAGCCGGGCGATGTCGACGACCCCGCCCTGCCGCAGACGCTCAGGCAGCGCTGGTTTCCCGGTGCCCACCGCGACGTCGGCGGTGGCTACACGCCCGAGCGCGCCGGCCTGGCCGACGCCACCCTGCGCTGGATGATCGCCGAGGCGGTCGGCTGCGGCCTGGCGGTGCCGCTGCTCAAGGCCGCCTCCGTGCGGGCGACGGCGCACGACGAGCTGTGGCAGACGCCCGCCTGGGCGCTCGCCGGCATGTGCCTGCGCGACCTGCAGCCGAAAACGGCCCAAGGCGCGCCGATCGAGGTCATCGCCGGGCCGCCCGCCGGCCCGCCGGTGATCAGCATGTGGGCCCGAAGGCGCCACCCGGCGCCGCTGCTCCTGGCCCTGGTGCTCGGCGTCGCCTGCCTGCAGCGGCTGGGCGCCAGCCTGAAGGGCGACGGTTGGCGCACGCTCTGGCGCCCGGAGGCCTGGAGCGAGGAAGCCGACGTCACCGGCCGGTTCGTGGTGGAGCAGGTGCAGGGCCCGTGGCAGCGCGGCCTCGCGTTGGTGCAAACGCACGGTGCCGCCGAGGTCGTCTGGGCGATGGCCTGGGATTTCGCCTTCATCGCCTGCTGGGGGTCCCTGCTGGCGAGGATCGCCTCGCGCAGCTTCGCCTGGCTCGCCGGGCTGCGAGCGCCGGGGATGCGCTTGCCGCCCTGGCGGTTCCTGGGCTTCATGCCGTTCCTCGCGGTAGCCGGCGACGCTGTCGAAAACCTGTCGACCGTGGCCGCCTTCGCTGCCCAGGGTGCGGGGCTCAGCGGTTGGGCTGCGTGGTCGATGCTCGCCGTCTGCAGCCTCGCGTCGCTGCTCAAATGGGCCGGGCTGATCGGCTGCATCCCACTGCTCCTGGTGCGGCTCTGGATGACGCTGCCGGGGGTTCGGCCGGTCTGATCTGACGCGTAGCGGCGCTGGACGCCGCCGAGTGATCACTACATCGTCTTGCGCAGCTGGGTCGGGGCGATCTTCAGCGCATCCCGATATTTGGCGACGGTGCGGCGCGCGACCTGTATGCCCTGCTCGTCGAGCATCTGCGAGATCTGGCTGTCGGAGAGCGGCTTGGCCGGGTTCTCGGCGGCGACGATCTGCTTGATCAGCGCCCGCACCGCCGTCGACGACGCATTGCCGCCCGCCTCGGTGTTGAGCGACGAGCCGAAGAAGTACTTCAACTCGAAGGTGCCGAAGGGTGTCGCCATGTACTTGGCGGTGGTCACTCGAGAGATGGTCGATTCGTGCAGGCCGAGTTCATCGGCGATCTCGCGCAGCACCAGCGGCTTCATCGCGATCGCGCCGTGGCTGAAGA
>CAXTDH010000153.1:0-1489 GCA_964242405.1 uncultured Rhizobacter sp.
GCACTGCTGATCGTGCAAGACGGCAAGTTGCGCCTGGAGCGCTACGGCCTCGGCTTCGACGGCAGTGGCCGCTGGACCAGTTTTTCGGTCGCCAAGTCGATCACCTCGACCCTGCTGGGCGCTGCCCTGCGCGACGGCTACATCCGCAGCATTGACGACAAGGTCAGCAGCTACATCCCGGAGATGAAGGGATCGGCCTACGACGATGTCAGCATCCGCCAGCTGTTGACCATGACCTCGGGTGTCAGCTGGAACGAAGACTATGCAGACCCAAACTCGGACGTGGCGCGATTCAACAATCACCGGCCCGAGGACGGCGTCGACGCGCTGGTGAGCTACATGCGGCGACTTCCCCGCGAGGTGCCCGCCGGCACGCGCTGGCACTACAGCACGGGCGAGACCAACCTCGTCGGCCTCCTGCTCAGCCAGGCGACGAAGAGGCCGTTGGCCACGTACCTGTCGGAAAAGATCTGGGTGCCCGCCGGGATGGAACAGCAGGCCACCTGGCTACTGAGCCGCAGCGGCAAGGAGATCAGCGGTTGCTGCCTCCAGGCTGCCAGCCGCGACTTCGCCCGCTTCGGGCTATTCGTCCTGAACGGCACCCGCGTGGATGGGCGCAGCATCGTGCCGGACGGCTGGCTCGCCGAGGCGACGACCGGGCAGGCCGACATCGGCCGACCCGGGCGTGGTTATGGTTACCAGTGGTGGACCTACAGCGACGGCACGTTCGCTGCCCGCGGCATCTTCGGCCAGGGCATCTTCATCGATCCGAAGAGGAAGCTGGTGATCGCCTCGAACGCCGACTGGGGCTCAGGCGCGAGCGACCGGGTCGCCAGCGAGGCACGCGAGGCGTTCTACCGTGCGGTGCAAAAGGCCATCGACGACGAAACCGCGGCGCGCTAGGGCTGGCGACGCCGGGGTGACTCGCAGGGGTCTGCCGAATGCGCGCAACCTGACGCTTCCCGAGCGTCGCCGGCGCCATGGCCCACGGCCCGCTATTGCGCGTAGCGCAGCACGGCGACGAAATGGCAGACGCTGCCGGCCAGGACGAACAGATGCCAGATGAAATGGGCGAAGCGCACTCTCGAGTCGAACAGGAAAACCACCGCCCCCGCGGTATACGACAGCCCGCCCGCGACCAGCCAGGCGAGCCCTGCACCCGGCATCCGGTTCACCAGCGGGACGACCGCGACGACCGCCACCCACCCCATCGCCACATAGAGCCCGGTCGACCAGAGCGGGTGCCTCAGGCGGTTGAGCAGTTTCGCCATCACGCCGATGGCGGCCATCGCCCAGACGATGCCGAACAGCACCCAGCCCCAGCCGCCGTGCAGCACGCCGAGCACGAACGGCGTGTAGCTGCCGGCGATGAAAAGGTAGATGGCCGCGTGGTCGCAGCGCGCCAGCCAAGCCTTGGCGCGGCCGGCGGGCAGCGCATGGTAGAGGGCCGAGGTGCCGTAGAGCAGCATCATCGTCGCCGAGAAAATGC
>CAXTDH010000153.1:1499-7216 GCA_964242405.1 uncultured Rhizobacter sp.
CCGGGGTCAGTACGAGCACGGTGCTGTGGCAGGCGGCCAGGCCGTTGGCCGGCGCGAACCGCCCCGCGAAGACCAGCAGCAGCGGCAACGAGGCGATCGCCAGCAGGAAGCCGATGCCGTGGCTGATGCTGTTGGCGACTTCCTCGACGCCTTCCTGCGGGCGGTCGGTCGGCCGCAGCAGCGTCTCGCCCTGGCCCACGGTCATCGACAGTTGCGGATGTGGACCTGGCCCTGGCCCTGGCCCTGCCGGTGGCCGTGCCGGCGGCGAGGCGTCGGCACGGCCGCCCTCATTCGTCACCTTCGCCATTGCCGGGCGGCCCCGGGTCGCCGGCGGTGTCGATCTCCTTGGCCTTCTTGTCGAGCACCGGCTTGAGCGCGGCCAGGCCGGCGATGAAGCGTTCAGCGGGCACCGGCCTGGCGAGCCGCAGGGCCGGCGGGAAAAGGTGGCTCATGTAGAGCTCCTCGCCGAACAGATCGGTGCGGCTGACGTTCAGCCAGAGCGTGAGTGCGATGCCGGTCAGCACGCCGGTCGCGACCACCCCACGGAGCAGCCGGGGCCGCGCCGGCTCCACGGCCAGCAAATGAAAATAGACCGCGATGCCGCCGACGATGAAGGTGGCGACGAAGGCGAAGTCGGTCACTGCCGGCCAGGAGAACGCGTAGGCGAGCACGGCCGGCACGGCACCGAGGACGAGCAGGCCGATGCTGCCGTACAGGAAGACCTGCAGATGCCAGCCGAAGCGCGCCTGCCGCGTGAAGGTCTTGGACAGCAGCGACCAGGCACCGCACCAGACGACGGCCCCGCCGAGCGCCGTCATCAGCGTGGCGCCGGCCGCGCGGCCGAAGCCGTCCGCATCGTTGCTCAGGTAGGTGCTGAAGAGCTGCATCGCCAGCAGCGCCAACGCCGCGATGGCGATCGGCGTCAGGCGGCGCGTCAAGGGCACGCTGGCGGCCAGGGGCAGCTCGGCTGCGACCGCATCGCCAGGCAGATGCAGTCGCAGACGCGTCCGGCCGAGGACGAGTTCGAGCGGGCTCGGCGCTGGCACGGTCTTCGGCCGGGTGACGGTGTCCACACCCGGTTCCCGGTTCTGCACGCCCAGCGGCCGGCGCTCGCCCTGGCGCAGCCGCTCGCGGCCGAGCGACACACCGTTGCGGGTGTCGGCCACATCCAGCATCAGCCGTCCACTCTCGTCCGGCCCGATCACCATGTGATGCGGCGCGACGTACGGGTCGGCCAGCACGAGGTCGTTGTCGAGCGCGCGGCCGACGGCGAGCGGCCAGGCGTGCACCGGGTACGTCTGCCTGACCTGGCCGTCGCGGTCGAGGATGTCGACCACCGCCAGGTGCGCTCCCCGGGGCGCGGGCTCGCGCCCGCCTGCACCGGAAGTGTCCGGCGCCGGCAGCGTCATTTCACCCACCCGTAGGCGTCCAGGTAGTAGCGGGCGAGCTTTTCCGCATTGGCGAAGCTCACGCCCTGGACGTCGAATCGGCCTTCCACGCCGGCCTGCTTCTGGTCGACGGTCGCTACCAGCACCGACAGGTCGTAGAGCTCGGGCAGCTTCTTGTAGGCGCGCAGGCAGACGACGGCACGCAACGGCAGGCCGTGTTCGTCGACGAAATCTTCACGGCATTGCGGCTTGGTCTGGAACTCGGAGCGCAGCCGCAGGAAGCTTTCGTTGCGGAAACTGGCCGAATAACGGTCGGCGAAGCGCAAGGTGCCGAGCTTGGCGCCGTCGTAGGCTTCGTGGCGGACGCTGACGGCACCGGTGGTGTAGTCGCCGACGAAAATCCGGGTGTCCATCACGCAGTCGGAGCGTTCCACGTCCAGGCCGCCGGTGCGCGAGGGTTCGCTCGAGCCCCAGCAGCGCATGAAGTCGTCGACCGGCACCGGCACCTTGTAGCGCGGGTGGGTGGCGTCCTTCCAACCCTGCTTGACGAAGCGGTCGGTGAGCGCCTGCTGGTGGCGCATCAGCTGGGCGGTAAGCACGCCGTAGGCGGCAGTGGTGATCGGGGCGGCGTCACGGCCACGTGCCAGCAGCGCCTGGGCGAACGACGCCGGTACCAGGAAGCTGACCTGCTCGCCGTCGACCCGGCGGGCGACGTTGATGCCGATCACCTGCCCCTGCTGATCGAGCGCCGGCCCGCCGCTCATGCCGGCCGAGAGCGAGCCGCCGAAGAAGATCTGCGGGTAGAAGCTGCGCCGCACCAGGCCGTTGTAGGTGCCCTCGGTGACCGCGAAGCCGACGTCGAGCGGGTTGCCGAGCGAGTAGATGCGCTCGCCCTGCGACAACGACTGGGCCTCGGGCCGGAAGGCGAGCGCGTCGTAGCCGCTGCGCGCGACGCTGCCGGACGCCCCCGGCGCGACGCTTGCGGACGTATCGGCCGCGACGCTGCCGGCCGCCCGGGGCGCGACACTGCCCACCGCACCCGGCGCGTCGCCCGCCCGCAGCAACGCCAGGTCGTGCAGCACATCGAGCTGCAGGATCTGCAGCGGCGCCTCTCGTCCGTCGGCCGTCACGTAGACCAGGTCGTGCCGTTCCGGCGCCAGCGCCGCCTCGCTGACGACGTGGAAGTTGGTGATGATGTGGCCGTCACGGGAAACGAAGAAACCCGAGCCGACCGAGGTCTGGCTGGCGCGTCCCTTGAGCACGGTTCGGATCTGCACCAGTTGCGACCGGGCCTGTTCGTAGACGCGCCGTGCCGAAAACGAGAGCGGCGCCGATGCGGCCGGGTCGGGTGGCGGCAGGGCGGCCGGCGGGGCGACCGAACGCGGGTTGGCCGGTGCGCCGGGTCGGGTCTGCGCCGATACCGGCTCTACGGGAGCCAGCGACAATGCGGCTGCCAACGCAGCGAGCAGCGTCGCAACGGTAAACCGTGCAGCGGCCCATTCGAGGCGCGGACGGGCACAGCGTGGCGACGATTCCATCGAAAATCATTCTACGGGTCGACCCTTCACCCTGCGCCTCGAGCGACCACACACCCCATGCAACGCCGAACCTTCGTTCTTGGTCCCGGAGCGGCAGCGCTCGCCAGCGTCGCCCTGCCCGCCCTCGTCTGGCCGTCGATCGCCCGGGCCGAGGCCGTCGAGAAGCCGAAGCTGTCGATCGCGGTCGGCGGCAAGAACCTGCTCTACTACCTGCCGTTGACGATCGCCGAGAGCCTCGGCTACTTCAAGGCGGAAGGCCTGGACGTGACCATCGCCGACTTCGCCGGTGGCTCGCGGGCGCTGCAGGCGCTCGTCGGCGGCAGTGCCGACGTGGTCTCCGGCGCCTTCGAGCACACCGTCGCCATGCAGCTGAAGGGCCAGCGCCTGCGCGCCTTCGCGCTCCAGGGTCGGGCGCCGCAGATCGTCCTGGGGGTCAACCCGAAGACGATGCCGAACTTCAAGGAACTCGGCGAGCTGCGCGGCAAGAAGCTGGGCGTGACCGCACCCGGGTCCTCCACCCAGGTGCTGGCGAATTTCGTGCTGGCGAAGGCCGGTTTGAAGCCGGGCGATGTGGCGATCATTGGCGTCGGTGCCGGCAGTGGCGCGGTCGCGGCGATGCGGGCCGGCCAGATCGACGCCATCAGCAATCTCGACCCGGTGGTGACGCTGCTGCTGCGCTCGGGCGACTTGAAGATCGTCTCCGACACCCGCATCGTCGCCGAGGCCGACCGGGTGTTCGGTGGGCCGATGCCGGCCGGTTGCTTCTACGCGGCGCAAAGCTTCATCGACAAGGCGCCGATGACCGTCCAGGCGATCGCGAACGCCGTCGTCCGTGCCGACAAATGGATCCAGGCGGCCGGCCCGAGCGAAATCATCAAGGCGGTGCCCGAAAACTACCTGCTCGGTGACCGGGCGGTGTATGTCGACGCCTTCCTGTCGGCCAAGGGGGCGCTGTCACCCGACGGCAGCATCCCCGATGCCGGTGCCGACACCGCCCGTCGGGCCCTGGCGAGCATCGACCCGGAGGTCGCGGCGGGCAAGATCGACTTGAAGGCGACCTACACCAACGACTTCGTGCGCCGGGCGTTGCTCAAGTACCCGAAGGGTTGAAGCGCGGCCGATGGATGGACCGACCCCGACCTCGAGCGCCAATGCCGCCGCTTCGGCGCTCGCGTTCGAGAGTGTCGCCTGCACCTTCGTCTCGGCCGAGGCGCCGTCGCAGCGCCACACGGCCGTCCGCGAGGTGTCGCTCGTGGTCACGGCGGGCGAGTTCGTTTCGGTCGTCGGCCCCACTGGCTGCGGCAAGAGCACCTTGCTCAACCTCGCCGCCGGCCTGCTGGCCCCGAGCGCCGGTCGCATCACCGTGTTTGGCGAGCCGCTCGTCGGCTTGAACCGGCGCGCCGGCTACATGTTCCAGGCCGAGAGCCTGATGCCCTGGCGCACAGCGATGCAGAACGTGATGGCCGGGCTCGAGTTCCGGGGCGCTGCCGATGCCCGCGATCAGGCCGAGGCCTGGCTGCAGCGTGTCGGCCTCGACGGCTTCGGCGACCGCTACCCGCACCAGCTCTCGGGTGGCATGCGAAAGCGCGTCAGCCTGGCGCAGACGCTGGTGCTCGACCCCGACATCATCCTCATGGACGAGCCGTTCTCGGCCCTCGACATCCAGACCCGCCAGCTGATGGAGAACGAGGTGCTCGCGCTCTGGGCCGCCAAGCGACGGGCGGTGCTCTTCATCACCCATGACCTCGACGAGGCGATCGCGATGAGTGACCGGGTGGTGTGCCTGAGCGCCGGCCCCGGCTCGCATCCGATTGGCGAATTCCGCATCGACCTGGAGCGGCCGCGGGATGTAGCCGAAGTGCGTACGGCGCCGCGCTTCGTCGAACTGCACCGGGCGATCTGGGCGGTGCTGCGCGAAGAAGTGCTCAAGGGCTACCAGCAGCAGGCGCTGCGCGGCGCTGCCCTTACTTGAGCGCTGCTCCTGCTTGAGCGCTTCCCTTACTTGAGGCTGCTCCTACTTGAGGCTGGACGACAGGAACTGCCGCAGCCGCTCGCTTTTCGGCGCCGCGAGCACCTGCTTTGGCTCGCCCGCCTCCTCGACCCGCCCCTGGTGCAGGAAGACGACCTGGCTCGCCACCTCGGCGGCAAAGCCGATCTCGTGGGTGACGACGATCATCGTCCGGCCTTCGGCCGCCAGGTCGCGCATCACCTTCAGCACCTCGCCGACGAGCTCCGGGTCGAGCGCCGAGGTCGGCTCGTCGAACAGCATCACCTCCGGCTCGACCGCCAGCGCCCGGGCGATCGCCACCCGCTGCTGCTCGCCGCCGGAGAGCTGCGCCGGGTAGAGATCCTTCCGGTGCAGGGCGCCGACGCGGCTAAGAAGCGCCTCGGCCCGGGCGATGGCCGCATCGCGCGGCACGCCCAGCACCCGGATCGGCGCCTCGACGATGTTCTCGATCGCGCTCATGTGGGCCCAGAGGTTGAAGTGCTGGAAGACCATCGCCACCCGCGTTCGCAGGCGCTGCAACTGGCGGCGATCGACGGCCCGCAGGCTGCCGTCGCGTCCGGACGCGAGCTTCAGCTCCTCGCCGGTAAAGAAGATGCGCCCACGGTTCGGCTGCTCGAGCAGGTTGATGCAGCGCAGCAGCGTGCTCTTGCCCGAGCCGCTCGAGCCGATGATGGCGACGACGTCGCCGGCCTCGGCTCGCAAGTCGACGTCCCTCAGCACATCCACGCCGCCGAAGCGCTTCTCCAGCCCCCGGATGGCGCGGATCACCTCGACCTTGGAGGC
>CAXTDH010000154.1:0-7204 GCA_964242405.1 uncultured Rhizobacter sp.
GTCTTCAGCCGCTGGTGCAGCTCCTTGATCTCCGTGCGCATGGCGACGCGGAGCTTCGCGTCGAGGTTGGAGAGCGGCTCGTCGAACAGGAACACCTGCGGCTGGCGCACGATCGCCCGGCCCATGGCCACGCGCTGGCGCTGGCCGCCCGAGAGCTCGCGCGGCTTGCGTTCGAGCAGGTGGCCCAGTTCGAGGATCCTGGCGGCCTTGTCGACGCGCGTCTTGATCTCCGGCACCGGCACCTTCGCGATCTTCAGGCCGTAGGCCATGTTGTCGAACACCGTCATGTGCGGGTAGAGCGCGTAGTTCTGGAACACCATCGCGATGTCGCGCTGCTTCGGTGGCAGCTCGTTGACACGCCGGGCGCCGATGCGCACCTCGCCTTCGCTGATCTGCTCGAGCCCGGCGATCATGCGCAGCAACGTGCTCTTGCCGCAGCCGCTCGGGCCGACCAGCACGGTGAACGAGCCGTCGTCGATGGCGATGTCGACGCCGTGCAGTACATCGACCGAGCCGAAGCGCTTCTTCACCTGCTCGATCGTCACGCTGGCCATGCGCCGAACCTTCATGTGTTCAAAGAATGGCGGGACGATACGAGGGGCGCTGCGCTTCGCGCATCAGGCAAATCCCCCGGTCGCGATGGCGAGGCACTTGGCACTTCAGCGCTTCGGCGCCTCGGCCCTCGCGTGACGCGCGTCGACAAGGGCCGTCAGCGTACCGACGCGCCATGACGCCAACGGGACCGGACTGGACCGGCGCCGTGCGTCTGAGTGCAATCGCGGAGTGACAGCCGAGCGTTGCCGCCGTACAAGAGCTCGGGACAAGACAGGCGAAATCACCCCGAACCCATATGAAGATCCTCATCACCGGCGGCGCCGGTTTCCTCGGCCGTCGCCTGGCGCGCACGCTGCTGGCCCGCGGCACGCTGACCGGCCGGGCGATCGCGCAGGTCGTGCTGGCGGACCAGGTCGCCGCGACGGCCGAGTTGCTGGCTGACCCGCGTGTCGAGGGCCGCGTCGGGCCGCTGTTGCCGATGTGCGAGGCGCTGCGCGACGAGCGCTTCGACGGCGTCTTCCACCTCGCCTCGGCGGTGTCGGGCGAATGCGAGGCCGATTTCGACCTGGGCCTGCGCTCGAATCTCGACAGCACCCGCGCCCTGCTCGATGCGCTGCGCCACTGCAGCACAGCCGGCGACGCACCGCCGCGGCTGGTGTTCTCGAGTTCGATCGCCGTCTACGGGCCGGATCCGGCGCTGCCGTGGTCCGGGCAGGTCGGCGACGCCACGCTGCCGACGCCGCAGACGAGTTACGGCACGCACAAGCTGGTCTGCGAACACCTGCTGGCCGACTACACGCGCAAGGGCTATGTCGACGGCCGGGCGGCGCGCCTGATGACCGTCACGGTGCGGCCGGGCCGGCCGAACGGGGCGGCCAGTTCGTTCTTCAGCGGCATCATCCGTGAGCCGCTGGCCGGGCAACCGGCGGTGCTGCCGGTCGATGTCGGCGTGTCGCACCCGGTGTCGTCGCCGCAGCGCACCGTGGACGGCCTGATCGCGGTGTTCGAAGCCAGCCGTGAAGCCTTCAACGGCCGCACCGCGCTCAATCTGCCGGCGTTGAATGTGACGGTGCAGCAGATGCTCGACGCGCTGCAAGCGGTAGCCGGCCCTCGCGTGCGCGCGCTGGTGCGGCCGGAACGCGACGCGCACATCGCGGGCATCGTCGGCAACTGGCCCGGCGCGGTGACTTCGACACGGGCGGCCGCCCTTGGGCTCCTGCCCGAGTCGAGCTTCGAGGACATCATCCGGCAGTACATCGCCGATTGCGCCGAGACACCCGCCGCATTGGAAGGCCTGCACACATGAACCGGATCGATTTGAGCGGCCGCGTGGCAGTGGTCACCGGCGGAGCCCAGGGCATCGGCTACGCCATCTGCGAGCGCTTCCTGCAGTCGGGCGCGGAGGTGGTGGTCTGGGACATCGACGGCCCGACGACCGACGCTGCCTGCAAGGCACTCAGCGCGCTCGGCAACGCCCGTGGGCGCGTCGTCGAGTTGACCGACGACGACGCCGTCGGAGCAGCCACCGAGGCCGAGCCGCGCATCGACATCCTGGTCAACAATGCCGGCATCACCGGCGGCAACGCGACCACCTGGGCGCTCGACCCGGCGGTCTGGCGCCGTGTGCTCGAGGTCAATCTCGTGGCACCCTACCTGACCTGCCGCCATGTGGTGCAACGCATGCTGGCGCAAGGCTACGGCCGGATCGTCAATATCGCGTCGGTAGCCGGCAAGGAGGGCAACCCGAACGCCTCGCACTACAGCGCCAGCAAGGCCGGGCTGATCGCCCTGACCAAGTCGCTGGCCAAGGAGGTGGCGACCAAGGGCGTGCTCGTCAACGCGATCGCGCCGGCAGCTGCCCGGACTGCGATGTTCGAGCAGATGACCAAAGCGCACATCGACTACATGCTCGGCAAGATCCCGATGGGCCGGCTGGTCGAAGTGCAGGAGATCGCGGCGATGGCCGCCTGGCTGGCCAGCGAGGACTGCTCGTTCACGACCGGCGCGGTGTTCGACATCAGCGGCGGGCGGGCGACGTATTGAGGCGACGGTGGCCTGTGGGCGACGCTTGCGGCGCAATTGCGATACAATTTGATGATGAAGAGCGCTGCCATCCCGTCCGTTCGCGTAGAGCCTGACTTCCGCGCCGAGGTCGAGGCCGTGCTGGCAGATGGCGAAACCCTTTCGGAGTTTGTCGAGGCGTCTGTTCGGGCGGGCGTCGAACGACGCCGTGTCCAGGGAGAATTCATCGCGCGCGGTATGCGATCGCGTGATGAGGCGCGACGAACCGGCGACTACGTAGATGCTGACGTGGTGCTCGAGGGCCTCCAACGCAAGCTCGACGCCGCGCGCGCGCGCCTGACGACGAAGGGCAGGTGACCTTCAAGGTCCGGCTAACGCGAGACGCCGAGGCGGATCTCGACCGACTGTTCGAGTTCCTAGTCGAACGAGAGCTGGCGCGTGAAGCCGGCGATTTAGACCTACCTAAGCAGGCCGTGACCGCGCTGCATGCCGGCATCGCTACACTGAGGTCGTCGCCCTTCACCTGCCGCAAGGCGGGCAACAGTCCCTTTCTCAGGGAATTGATCATTCCATTCGGACGGTCGGGCTACGTCGCGCTGTTCGAAATCGAAGACGAGTCGAACGTCGCCGTCGTTGCCGTACGCCACCAGCTCGAAGACGACTATCACTGAGCGATCGATTCGCGCCACCGACCCGCACCCGAACGAATGCTGCCACTTAGCTTGACGGTTGGCCTCCGATCCTGACGACACATCGGTGGTTCCGATGTCGTTCCCATAGAGCTGCCATTTGCCTCCCATCACAACCACCGCCATCAGCTGGTTGTTGTGACCCACGACCAGTTGACAGACAACGGCGCCGTCGCCGCGGCCGCGGCCGCGGCGGCTGAGTCGCGCATCGACATCCTCGTCGACAACGCCGGCATCACCGGCGGCAATGCGACGACCTGGAGCTGGACCCGGCGGTATGGCGGTGTGGCGATGTGGCGCCGGGTAATCCAGGTCAAGCTCGTCGCGCCTTACCTGACCTGCCGCCACGTCGTGCAGCGCGTGCTGGCGCAGGGTTATGGCCGCATCGTCGACATCGCGTCGGTGGCCGGCAGGGAAGGGAACCCGAACGCGTCGCACTACAGCGCCAGCAAGGCCAGGCTGATGGCACTAACGAAATCGCTGGCCAAGGAAGTGGCGACGAAAGGCGTGCTCGTCAATGCGGATACCCCCGCGGTCGCCCGGACCGCGATGTTCGCGCAGATGACGCAGGCGCACATCGACTACATGCTCAGCAAGATCCCAATGGGGCGGTTGCTCGAGTTGCAGGAGTTCGCGCCGATGACGGAGTGGCTTGCGAGCGGGAGTGCTCATTCCGACTGGGGCGGTGTTTCACATCGCGGGTGGGCGGGCGACGTATTGAGAGGACGGTGACAGTTGGCTGTCTTGGGCTTGTAGCAGTTGCGGCAAACGGCCTGGGATGCGGCTTTTGATTCGCGTTGCCGTCCGGCGGTAGTAGCTTAAGTCAGACGACTGCTCTGCAGCGGTTGCGGACATCCAGCCCGGATGCGTCGCTGCGCGCCTGGCGGCTGCACACTCACCGCCCGCACGTGGTTTGCTCGAACCACCGCATCCAGTCGGCAACGAGCGAAGCGCGCCAATCGATTGCCTGATTGCCTCGAACGTAGTGTGGTCAGAAGGGACCCTCGCAGCTTGTCGACCTCGCGGACGATCGACTCCCGGCCTAACATCCCGAGCAAGGATGGTAGAGACCGGCCATGAAAACGCGGAAGATCACTAACAAGTCGCCGATCAAGGACATGCCGCTTCGGCACCCGGGCCAGTCGCTCGAGGAGGAGCGGCGCAAGCTTATCGAGGAGGGCTACGAGCAGCCGGCTTTAGTCGCGTTATTCGCCGTGCTGCTCGCTGCATTCGAATGGTTCCGGTACTACAGGCGATTTCCGCCTAGCCCTTGGATCTTCTCTGCTTTTGCAGCCGTCGCGCTGCTGTATGCCGGGTGGCGGACGTGGCGGCTGCTGCGCAAAGCGCGAGCACTCCGCCTCGGCATGGCCGGCGAAAAGGCGGTTGGGCAGTTCCTAGAGCGTCTTCGCGGTTCCGGTTATGACGTTTATCACGACGTCCTTGCGCCCAACTTCAACGTTGACCACGTGCTTATCGGCCCGGCGGGAATCTTCGCCCTTGAGACCAAGACCTGGAGCAAGCCGGAGGGCGTGGACGCGCGCATCCGATTTAAAGGTGAACAGCTGTTGGCTGGTGACCAAGTGCCTGACCGAGACCCAGTCGCTCAAGCGAAGGCCCAGGCCCGATGGCTTCGAAACCTTCTTGCAGACAGCACCGGTCGAAGTTTGGACGTGTTCCCCGTGCTGCTATTCCCGGGTTGGTTCACTGACCAACCACCGCCCAGCCTGCGGCCGCTCTGGGTGCTCGAGCCGAAGGCACTACAGTCGTTCCTAGAGCGCGAACCGCAACGACTGCCGGCAGCCGATTCAAAGCTCGCCGCTTACCACCTCTCCCGGTACATTCGGGCCAGCGAGAAGGTTCGGGTTGAAAAGTACGGGTCCTAACTAAGGCGGCGAGGTGGTCGAGTGCTCGTTGCTGAGCAGCACATTGCGCCAGGCGACACGCTGATGCACTGGCGCGGACACATGAGACGGCTTTGCAGCGTGAGCGGCCATCCGTGCGGGTTTGTACCAGCGCCGCTCAGGAATCGAACCCGCGGCGCTGACAGCATTGATCCACCCGATGACGACCGAGCGCCAAGCCGCAAACGCCCCAATCCGCCGCCCGCCCCACCCCTACCCGTCGATCAGCGCCGTATCCCAGGCATGCACCGTCTGCTGCTGCTCGCCCAGCTTGTCGATGCCCAGCCGCATCACATCCCCCGGCTTCAAAAACACCGGCGCCGGTTTGGCGCCCATGCCGACGCCGGGCGGCGTGCCGGTGGTGATGACGTCGCCCGGCTGCAGCGTCATGAAGCGGCTCAGATAGCTGACGATCTCCGCCACGCCGAAGATCATCGTCCGAGTGTTGCCGGTCTGCCAGCGGCGGCCATTGACGTCGAGCCACAACCCCAGGTTCTGCGGGTCGCCGACCTCATCCGCAGTCACCAGCCAGGGGCCGATCGGGCCGAAGGTGTCGCAGCCCTTGCCCTTGTCCCACTGGCCGCCGCGCTCGAGCTGGTATTCGCGTTCCGAGACATCGTTGACGACGCAATAGCCGGCCACGTGCCGCAACGCGTCGGCCTGGGCCACGTAGCGTGCGGTGCTGCCGATGACGACGCCGAGCTCCACTTCCCAGTCGGACTTGACCGACCCTTGCGGCAGCACCACCGGGTGATGCGCGCCGACGGCCGAGTCGGGCGTCTTCATAAAGACGATCGGCTCCTTCGGCAGCGGCATGTTCGATTCGGCGGCGTGGTCGGCGTAGTTCAGGCCGATGGCGATGAACTTGCCGATGCCGCGCCACGGCACGGCCAGCCGGCCTTGCTGGGCGACCGGCAAGCCGGCGACGTCGAGGGCGCGCAACGCGTCCAATCCGGCTGGCGAGAGCGTCTGTGCGGTGATGTCCGGCAGCACGCCCGACAGGTCGCGAAGCGTGCCGGTGGCGTCGAGCAGCGCCGCTTTTTCCTGGCCCTTGGGGCCGTGTCGCAAGAGTTTCATGAGGTCAGTTGCTCCAGCCACCGTCGATGATCTGCGCCGTGCCGGTGGTGAACGCCGATTCGTCGCTCGCCAGGTACACCGCGAGCATCGCGATCTCCTCGACCTTGCCCAGCCGGCCGATGGGCTGGCGGGCGATGAACGCGGCCTCCACCTGCGCCTGCGTCTGCGCGTTCGCTTGCGCCTGCGCGGCGATGCGGTCGCGCAGCGAAGGCGACTCGACCGTGCCCGGGCAAATGGCGTTGCAGCGGATGCCGCGGGTGACGAAGTCGGCAGCGACGGACTTGGTCAGGCCGATGACCGCCGCCTTGCTCGCGCCGTAGACGAAGCGGTTCGGCGCACCCTTGAGGCTGCCGACCACCGACGCGACGTTGATGATCGAGCCGCCGCCCTGCCCGAGCATGCCGGGCAGGAAGGCCTTGATGAGGCGAAATTGCGACCGCACGTTGAGCGTGAAGGCGAACTCCCATTCGTCCTCGCTGCAGTCGAGGATGGTGCCGGCGTGGACGAAGCCGGCGCCGTTGAAGAGCACCTGCACCGCGCCGACGCGAGCCGCCGTCTCGACGATGGCGTCGGGGTCGGTCGCGTCGAGCAGCTGCGTCGTGCAGCCGCACTCGGCGGCGAGTATGTCGAGTGCCGCGGCGTTGATGTCGGTCGCGATCACCCGCGCCCCTTCGCGGGCATAGGCGAGCGCCGTGGCACGGCCGATGCCCTGGCCGGCGGCGGTGACGAAGGCGGTCTTGCCGCTGAGTCGTTGGGTCATGGGGTGAAAGCAGTTGCTGCTGTAAGGAGGGGCGCCACGTCGCTCTCAGAGGCTGAGGGTTTTTCGTCGATCGTGCGCCCGAAGCGCCTCTGAGTTGAGTCGCTTGCACTGCCCAATCGCACAGGGGCTTCGCTTCGGCGACTCAGCCGCCTTCAATGGTTGTCCTTCGGCACCGCCGAACCGCGCCGGCCGCGCAGGAA